>NZ_JBCGDO010000009.1:0-124237 GCF_038739835.1 Flavobacterium aureirubrum | reverse complement strand
TATTTTCACAATTATGTGACCAGTTCAGAATTAGAAACAATTATGCTAAAACTTTTGAAGGTTTTAAAACAAGAATTTTAGCCAAAATAACAGCATTAACATTGGTTCAATATATCAATAAATTCATTTTTGATAGACCAATAAACAATATTAAAAATCAAATAATTTAATTACACCCAACGGGTTATTATTATTGGAAAAATAATTAATCCCTATTGCTAATATTTTTACGGTAATGAAAAATCTGAATGTTAATTTAAAATTAAATTTAAAGAAACTAATGATAAAAGTTAATAACGTGAAATTAAAAGTTTTTCGATATCTTTTAAGAAATAGTAAAGCTTACACGCTTTTGATTGCAATGCTTCAATTTCTTTTTTGAGGTCTTCTATTTGGGCGTCCTGTTCTCTAATAACTTGAACTAAAACTGGGATAACTGCAACTACTTTTACAGTTTTGACTTCCATTTATTTAACTTCGTCTCCACCGTCTTGTCTACCTGTATTTGTGGTAGAAATGTTTTTGGTAGCAACGGGTTCTGGCAGTGCCCTCTTGATGTCCTAAGCTATAAAATCTGTTTGATACCGAGGATTTAAGGAATTTTTTTTATTTTTATGTTTCACAGAAATAGGATGCACCTTCGAACTGACAAGTGTAGAAAAAGGAAAATCAGTCACTTTTATAGTGTTATTTATTAGTAGTTTTACCAACACAAAAAAATCATGTATGCATTCAGATTATATCGCAGACCAAGAATTTAAAGACGAATTTTTCCTTGACGCTGATATCAAGTTCAAAGAATATGAAAACTGCACTTTCAGCTATTGCGACTTCACTGATTGTACTTTTCAAACCGTCACTTTTGTGGATTGTAACTTCTTTGATTGCAATTTTAAAGATACCAAAATTAATTATGTTTCCCTGCGTGGTGTTTGGTTTACCAAATGCGATTTTACCGCTGTGAACTTTGCTATGACCGACCAAGTGATTTTTGAATTTCATTTTAAAGATTGTTTGTTGGATTATGCTCAATTCTATGCCTTGAAAATGAAGAAAATGCAGTTCATCAATTGTAGTATGATAGCCGTTGATTTTATGGCAAGTGATTTGACCGAAGTCTTGTTTGACAATTGTAACCTTCGAAGAGCTGTTTTTATTGATACCATTCTCAACAAAGCGGATTTCTACACGAGTTATGACTATACCCTAGATTTGGAGAAAAACAAAGCCAAAAAAGCGATATTTTCTACAGATGGTTTAAAAGGACTGTTGGAAAAATATGATATTGTGGTGAAGTAAAAGAAGTTGGAAGTTGGGAGTATATTGCACAATTAAATGATTTTGCCATCTTCCATCGTGATGGTTCGTTGGGTTCGTTGGGCAAAATCAGTATCGTGAGTAACAATTAGGAGTGTTTGTTTGTTTTCTTCGGTTAATTTATTGAAGATGTCAAAAACCAAATCGCTGTTTTTCTTATCTAAATTTCCTGTTGGTTCATCACCCATGATGATTAAAGGATTGTTGATTAACGCTCTGGCAATGGCTACACGTTGTTTTTGTCCACCACTTAGTTGATTGGGCATTTTCAAAGCTTGGTCTTCCATATCTAACGTTCGTAGATGTTCCATAGCATTATGCTCGATTTCTTTTTCAGATAGTTTACCGAGTTTCATTCCTGGTAACATGACGTTTTTCAGCACATTGTATTCTGCCAATAAGTAATGAAACTGAAAAACAAACCCTATTTTTTCGTTCCTAATTTGCGCCAAATCTTTGTCGGGTTTTCCAGTAATCAATTCGTCGTGGATATACAATTGCCCTTCATAATCGGTATCCATCGTAGAAAGTATATACAACAAAGTCGATTTCCCACAACCGGATTTTCCAACTATAGAAACAAATTCGCCATGATTAATACTCATATCGATTGCTTTCAATACTTGAAATTGTATTGGGTCGTAAAAGTATTTGGTTAATTTTTTGGTTTCTAAAACTATGTCGCTCATGTTTACTTTGTATAAAATTTGGCTAGTTCTCATTTTCCTCTAATAATTTCAACCGGATCAATCTTGCTGGCTTTCATAGCTGGAAAAAATCCGGCAATACCTGTTGTAATGATGGCAAAAGAAAATCCAATGATATAAAACAAGGAATCATAATTTATAGGATAAGTAGAAACTGTGGGCAAGGATGCGGTATTAAAAGGAATGTTATCAATAATTACAGTAAAAGCAAAACCAAATAGCAATCCAAAAAAACCACCAGTCAAACCAATAATCATAGAGAGTGATATGAAAATCCACTTGACATCGCTACCCGAAAATCCAGTTGCCTTTAGAATGGCAATGCTATCCATTTTTTCAAAAATCATCATATTTAAGATGTTGTAAATTCCAAAACCTGCTACTATTAATAAAACAATTCCAACAGCATAGGAAATGATGCTTCTTACTGAACTTCCAGTTTCAAATTGGGAATTGGCCGTTTGGTAATCGATAGCATCCAACTCAAATTTCTTTTGAAACTCTTTTGCCACCGATGGCGAAGTGGTTATATCGAATAGTTTTATTTGAATATCAGTGATGTAATTGGTGGCTTCGCCTAATAATTTTTGCGCAGTTTCTAACGAAGTATAACTACTGGTATCATCAATTTCAGAAATACCAATTTGAGAAATACCAACAATTTTTAGTGATGCTAAGTTTCCTTTGGCTGAGGTGATTTTAATGATGTCGCCTTTAACCAAGAGCATTTTATCGGCTAAACCTTTTCCGATGATGATACTATTGTTTTGCTCTAAATCGATAACATTGCCTTCGATAATATAATCGCTTATCTTGAACAGTTTTTCTTCGGCAGTAACATCAATACCACTAATAACTCCTGATATTTCTATAGTTCCCGAATTAAAAAAAACAGGTGTTGTTATTTTGGACGCAACATCAATAATGCGTTGGTCTTGTTTTAAATAATGGACAATGGCTTTGCTGTTATAAATGGCTTTACCTCTATCTTTTGGTTTGACTGAAGAAATAAAATGGATGTCGTTTTTATACTTTTCCGAAAGCGAAATAGGCTGGTTTTCAGAAGGTTTAATCTCGTTATATAAACGAACATGTGGCGTGCGATTGAGCATCAATCCGTCGAGTAAATCGTTCAACCCATTCATAAAACTGACTAAAGCAATAAACATAGCAATTCCAAAAGTTACGCCTACAGCAGCTACAATAGACTGTTTCAATCGAGCTCGAAGCAGGTGAATTGCGATATTTAGAATGAGTTTGAAATTCATTATTTTGGTTTGTAAATGGTTTCGCCAGCGTTTAACCCTTCGAGAATTTCAACGTTTTGATAATCGTTTAGTCCAATTTTTACTTGACGCTTTTCGTCTTCATTTACTAACACAAATTTATCGTCAATCAAATAGCTTTTCGGAATGGTCAATGCGTTTTTTTTGGTTTGAATAATGATGTTGGCTTCGGCCGTTAGATTGGGATATAATTTTGCTGGAGGATTATCGAAATGTGCTTCTATTTTAAAGGTTCGTGAGCGTTCGTCCATGATAGGGTAAATTTTATCTACTTTCGCTTCAAATACTTTGCCTTTGTAACTATCTAGCGTAACTACTATTTTTTGTCCTAAAATCACTTTAACCATATCGTTTTCATCCACATCGAGTTCGAGCAGGTATTTATTTTTCTCTCCAATAACTGCCAACGGCATTTGAGAGGTAATAAGCGTTCCTTCTTTAACAAGAACATCAAATAGTTCTCCGGAAAAAGCGCTTTTTACTTCAAAATCACTCTGGGATTTTTCACTTATCTTAAGGTTATTGCTGTTTCTACTTTGGTCGTTTTTTAATTGTAGTTTCAATTGTGACAATTGTTTTACAGCAGTCTCGTAATTGGATTTTGAGTTTTTATAGGTTAGTTCTACCCTTTCGTATTCTACTTCAGAGATTACTTTGTATTGTTTTATGTTTTTATTGCGATTATAAACGGATTGGTCCACTACTAATTTATCTTTTGCCATTTGTACTTTGGTTTCCATTTCAGCAATTTTATCTTGAATGTACCGACTGTTTTCATTGCTTAATTGATAGGACAAGCGCGCATTTTCAGTAGTGAGTGATGCTTTATCATTTTCAATTTGGAATAAAGTTTGCCCTTTATTGATAGTTTGCCCTGGAATAACATTTATTATTTGCAAAATTCCACTCACAGTGGAATATACTGTATATTGATTTTCGGATTTAATCACACCAGATGCATAGACACTTTCGGTAATAGTTCCCAGCGTGGGTTGTATTTCTTCGCTATCTTTTTTGGAACAAGAAACTACAAGAAGAACCATCGAGAGACAAAAAACTTTCACTACTTTCATTAGAAAATGTATTGTATTAAGTTACTCAAATTTACGACATAATCAGGTGTTTTAAATAGATTTTTACATAAAAAAACCTCCAAGAGCTAACTCTTGAAGGTGTATTTAAAAACTTGTGCGGTACTTTAGAAAACGAAAATCGCTCTTTCGCTCATCATTTCGTTTACTTCTTCAGCAACTTGTTCAATTACCGCTTCATTGGTATGGTTCATCAATACTCTATCAATCAACTCCACAATGGTTTCCATATCACTTTCCACCAAACCACGCGTAGTGATTGCTGGCGTTCCAATTCGAATTCCTGAAGTTACAAAAGGTGATTTATCATCGAATGGCACCATATTTTTATTTACGGTAATCTCGGCTTTCACCAAAGCATTTTCAGCTTCCTTACCTGTGATGTTTTTATTTCTTAAATCAATCAACATCATGTGATTATCAGTTCCGCCCGAAATCAAATTATAACCTCTTGACATAAAAGCTGCCGCCATTGCTTTGGCATTTTTTTGCACTTGCATAGAATAATGGAAAAACTCATCAGTCAACGCTTCGCCGAAGGCTACTGCTTTTGCTGCAATAATGTGCATCAATGGTCCGCCTTGATTTCCGGGGAAAACGGCCAAATCTAGTAAAGAAGACATCATTCTGATTTCTCCTTTTGGTGTGGTTAATCCCCATGGATTTTCAAAATCTTTACCCATCATGATTAATCCACCTCTCGGTCCGCGTAATGTTTTATGCGTAGTAGTGGTAACAATATGACAATGCGGCATTGGGTCGTTCATTAATCCTTTGGCAATCAATCCAGATGGATGTGAAATATCGGCTAATAAGAGTGCGCCAACACTATCAGCAATTACTCTAAAACGTGCAAAATCCATATCTCTGCAATAGGCAGAAGCACCTGCAATTATCATTTTAGGTTGTTCGCGCAACGCAATTTCTTGGATTTTATCATAGTCAAAACGGCCTGTTTCCTTTTCAACGCCGTAAAAACTGGGTGTATATAATTTACCTGAAAAGTTTACTGGCGAACCGTGCGTTAAATGACCACCATGTGACAAATCGAAACCTAAGATTTTGTCGCCTGGTTTTAAGCATGCAGAAAAGACAGCGGTATTGGCTTGTGAGCCAGAATGTGGTTGCACGTTGGCATATGCTGCACCAAACAGAGCTTTGGCTCTATCAATGGCAATTTGTTCTACTACATCTACTACTTCACAACCACCATAATATCTCTTTCCCGGATAGCCTTCAGCATATTTGTTGGTTAAAACAGAACCCGCAGCTTCCATCACTTCATCACTTACAAAGTTCTCTGATGCAATAAGTTCAATTCCGTGAATTTGTCGTTCTTGTTCTTCAAGAATAAGGTCAAAAATTTGTTCGTCGCGTTGCATTTGATACGATTTTGTTAAATTGAGGTCAAAATTACAAAAATCGTTTGGTAAATTAATAGTTAATGATATATTTGATTACTAATTTTTCAACAACTTATACTCATAACATTATGCCCAATACTACAAATAATCCTATTAGAAAATCATGGCTTACCGTTCGGGAAAACAGCGACTTTCCAATTCAAAATATTCCTTTTGGCGTTTTTTTAACCAAAGAAGATGTCATCACTATTGGTACGCGAATTGGTGACTATGCTATCGATTTGGGTGCATTGCAACAGTTAGATTATTTTGAAGGTATTGATTTGACTGATGATATGTTCATGCAAGATACTTTGAATGATTTTATTTCTGATGGAAAAAAGACATGGCGATTAGTTAGAAACCGCATTGGAGATATTTTTGACAGTAGTAATCCAAAATTAAGAGATAATCCAGAGCACCGAGATATTGTGATTTTCAATATGGAAGATGTAGAGATGCAACTTCCAGTATTAATTGGCGATTATACTGATTTTTATTCGAGTAAAGAACATGCCACTAATGTGGGCAAAATGTTTCGTGATCCCGAAAATGCTTTGTTGCCTAACTGGCTTCACCTTCCTGTTGGTTACCACGGCAGAAGTTCTACTATAATTCCGTCCGGAATTCCTATTCACAGACCTATGGGACAAACGTTACCTAACGGAGAAACCACGCCTGTATTTGGTCCGTCACGATTGGTTGATTTTGAATTAGAAACGGCTTTCATTACTACAGATGCTAATATCATGGGGGAAAACATTCCAATTAATGAAGCCGAAGATTATATTTTCGGGATGGTTTTATTAAACGATTGGAGTGCGAGAGACATTCAAAAATGGGAATATGTGCCACTTGGACCTTTCTTGGCTAAGAACTTTGCCTCTTCCATTTCACCATGGATTGTAACGATGGATGCTTTAGAACCATTTAGAACCAAAGGTCCAACACAAGAACCAACTCCTCTTCCCTATTTACAACAAAAAGGGAAACATGCTTTTGATATTAATTTGGAAGTTTATATCGAACCTGAAAATACAGAGGCAACTTTGGTTTCTAAATCCAATTTCAAATATATGTATTGGTCCATGTGTCAGCAATTAGCGCATCACACCTCAAATGGTTGTCGCGTAAATTCGGGAGATATGATGGGTTCGGGTACCATTTCGGGACCAACTCCTGATAGTTTTGGATCGATGCTCGAATTGACTTGGGGTGGAAAAAATCCGATAGTACTGAAAGATGGAACAGAACGAAAGTTTATTAATGATAATGATACTGTGATATTTAAAGGATATTGCCAAAATAGAACAGTGCGTATTGGTTTTGGCGAAGTTTCTACCAAACTACTACCACCTTTTGTTAGGAAATAATTTTCAACAGCAATTTCAATTGCAAAATTTAAATAAAAAAAACATAAACTATAAAAAAATCAACCGCAAATTCACAAATTATAATAGTTACAGCATAATAGTAATTTGCGAATTTGCGGTAAATATTTAACACAATAAACAATGAAAAATACAGCTTTAACACATATTCACGAAAGTTTAGGAGCGAAGATGGTGCCGTTTGCAGGGTATAATATGCCGGTACAATATGACGGTGTGAATGCCGAGCATGAAACCGTGCGCAATGGTGTGGGCGTTTTTGATGTATCACATATGGGAGAATTTTTACTTTCAGGAGAAAATGCCTTGGCTCTTATCCAAAAGGTAACTTCTAATGATGCGTCAGTATTAGAAATTGGTCGTGCACAATATTCTTGTTTACCTAATAATGATGGCGGTATTGTGGATGATTTAATTGTGTATCGCATGAAAGAAAACCAATATTTATTGGTTGTCAATGCTTCTAATATAGACAAAGACTGGGACTGGATTTCGTCACACAATGATTTAGGTGTGGATATGAAAAATATTTCAGAAGACTATTCTTTATTGGCTATTCAAGGACCAAAAGCAGTTGAAGCGATGCAATCGTTAACATCCGTTGATTTATCGGCTATCAAATATTATCATTTTGAAGTAGCTGATTTTGCTGGAGTTGCCGATGTTATCATTTCCGCTACTGGATACACAGGTTCGGGCGGATTTGAGATTTATTGTAAAAATTCAGATGCGGAACACGTTTGGAACAAAGTTTTTGAAGCGGGAAAATCATTTGGCATTAAACCTATTGGTTTGGCAGCACGTGATACGTTGCGATTGGAAATGGGTTTCTGTTTGTATGGCAATGACATCAACGATACGACTTCACCATTAGAAGCTGGATTGGGTTGGATTACCAAATTCACTAAAGAATTTACCAATTCTGAAAACCTCAAAAAACAGAAAGAAGCTGGAGTTTCAAGAAAACTAGTTGGTTTTGAAATGGTTGAAAGAGGAATTCCTCGCCACCATTATGAAATTGTGGATGCTGATGGAAACAATATTGGGATTGTAACTTCGGGAACGCAAGCGCCAAGTTTAGGCAAAGCCATTGGAATGGGTTATGTAAAAACCGAATTTTCAACTGCCGATAGCGAAATATTCATTCTAATTAGAGATAAAAAAATTGCTGCCAAAGTAGTAAAAATGCCATTCTATAAAAAATAACAATATCAAATTCAATTGCAATGTCAAATTCAATGGCAATGACAATGGCAAATTCAATGGCAATGTCAAATTCAATGGCAATGACAATGGCAAATTCAATGGCAATGTCAAATTCAATGGCAAATTCAATGACAATGGCAAATTCAATGGCAATGTCAAATTCAATGGCAATGGATTTGTATAATTAAAAAATACAGAAACCGTTTATCGTTTTCTGTATTTTTTTATTTTAAACTTTTTAAAATAAAGCGCATTATAATTTAAAAACGCCACCAAAATTAAAACTTGTGTAGAAATTTTTTCTTGACTTTTCCTTATTCGTATCAGTAAATCCCATGAATTGAGATACATCAAATACAAGTCCTATATTTTCGGTAAGAACTAATTTGTAGCCAATTCCAGCATTGATTCCAAACTGAAATGAATTTGAAACATCTTTAGTATCAATAGTAATTCCATCACCAGATTTGGCTTTTGCATCTAAAAGAAAACCTCCACCTACTCCGTAATTTAAATTCCAATTTTTATTACTCCCAAAATGCCAATTAATGACTAACGGAACAGAAAGATATTTAAGTTTTTCTGAATATTTATCTGAAAAAATCAAAAAATTAACCTCATTTGAACCCATTGTTTGATAAAACAAACCAGAGCGCAAACTCCAATTTTCATTAAAATAATAATCAACATTGGAACCTATGTTTATTCCACCAACAGGTTCTAATGTAAAAATAAAAATCATAGATTGACTGTAACCAATAACTGGTGATAATTCAATAGTTCCTTTATCTCTGGATTGTGAGAAACATAGAAAAGAAGTAACTGATAGAAAGATGGAGAAGATTTTTTTCATAATTTTTTTTCATAGCAATCAAATATATGTTTTTTCCAGTTATTTAAAAAAAGTAAAATGTTACAAAACTGTTATACTTATTATTTCTATGTCAAAAAAAAATAAAAAAATATTTTCTTATAAATGAAAAGATTATATTTGAAATGTACTTAACCCAAAATAATTTGAACACCAAGCCATTAAAATCCTCGTTGAAAACAATTCGTCATCTTTTTCTCTTTTTTCCGGTTTTACTTATTGCACAAAGTGAACAAAATCCTTGCTTGACCTTAACAAGGATTAATGATATGCTTCAAAAAATGCATTACAAACCGAAACCGATGGACGATAGTTTGTCGGTTTTTGTATATAACAATTTCTTGACGAAGCTAGACGAAAACAATCGATTGTTTACCGAAGCCGATTTGGAAAAATTCAAAGACTTTAAATATAATATCGATGATTTTATTGCAAACAAAGATTGCAGTTTTTTGGATGTAATGCATCAATGTTACACCCAAGTAGTCAATCGATATGTTCAAGCGATTACCAATTTAAACACCGAAAATTTTCCGTCAAGTAGTTCAGAAAATATCGTTTTATCGCGAAAAAGTTTTCCTTATTTAAAAAATGAATCCGAACTGCAAACGTTGTATCGAAAGCGAATTCTGTTTACCATTTTAAGAGAAATTAGCGAAAGTAGCACTAATAAAGACTCACTTGCAGCCAATTTCAAATCAATTTATGCCGAAAGAAGAGCGAAAGTTTTTGAAAAATTTCTTTGCAAGGCTAACAATCTTCATTTGACCAAAGAAGAATTTACCGAGCAATTTTATTCGGTGTTCTGCTCCTATTTTGATCCGCATTCGGATTATTTTTCCCAAAAAAGTAAATCTAGTTTTTTCTCTTTCATCAGTTCGGACAATTTAAGCTTTGGTTTTTATATTTCTCAAAATAATAATGATGAAATTTTTGTTGCTGAAATTTTACCAGGAAGTTCAGCATATTCCTCAGAAAAAATAGAAAAAAATGATATTCTGCTGAAAATCACTCATAATCAAACGGAATATATAGTGGATTGTATTTCGGTTGAGAAATTATTTGAAATACTAAATTCTGATGCTTATAAAACGGCTGATTTTACTTTTAAAAAAGTAAATGGTACAGTTTACAACGTTACTTTGGAGAAAAAAATTCTAAAAGATGTACAAAATAATGTCTTTAGCTTTATTGTAAAAAATAAGGATAAGAAATTTGGTTACATCAAAATTCCATCCTTTTACACTACTTTTAATAACGGAAAATCTAGCGTTAGCCAAGATGTTGCTGAAGAAGTTTTTAAACTCAATGAAGAAAAAATCGACGGTTTAATTATTGATTTACAATACAATGGCGGCGGTTCTTTGGAAGAAGCCATTCGACTGAGCAGTTTGTTCATAGATATTGGACCAATTGCGGTAATGAACGATAAAAAGAACAAACAAAACGCTTTGAAAGATTTTAATCGAGGTACCATTTACTCAGGAAATATGGTGGTTTTGGTTAATGGTTTGTCTGCTTCGGCTAGCGAATTGTTTGCCAATGCCATGCAAGATTATCAACGCGCTATCGTTATTGGAAATACCACTTTGGGCAAAGCGAGTATGCAACAAGTTTTTCCTTTAGAAAACTCTGATAATGAATTTATTAAAATTACTTTAGAGAAAATTTATCGCATTACTGGAAAAAGCAATCAATATATAGGTTTAGATCCCGATGTAGAAATTCCTTCACTTCTCGACGACCAAATGCCTAGAGAAAAATCAAATCCTTCGGCTTTAAAAAGTGACGAAATTGATGTAAAATTGAAATATCAGCTATTTAAAAATCAAAATTACTCAGCCGCAATTCAAAAAAGCAGAGAGCGAATTCAAAACGCCGTTGAAAGCAAAGAAATTGAAAGCCTAAACACTCAAATTAAACCTTATTTTGAAAGTAGTTTTGCACCTATTACATTAAATTTTGAAAATGTTTTTGATGATGTTTCCAAAATAAATTTGATTTGGAACGAAGTAAAAAACTACTCTGAAAAAGAATATCCAATTCAAATTGAACAAAATAAAGTTGACTTAGAGTATCAAAAATATGACGAATTCCTAAAAACTATTTCTGCTACAAGAAGTAAAGCTTTGAAACAAAATTTTACCCTAGTTGAAGCCATTACTATTTTAACCGACTTAAGACCTTAAATTGTTTAAAAATTCTATTAGAATTAAACCATTAAATTTTATACCTTAACTAAAAGTATTATAACTATTGACTATACCATAATATTAGCTTATTTTTGCACACTGAAAATTAAAAAATAACGGTTTACACAGTAATCTTTAATTCTAAAAATTACTTTTTGAAATAATAAATTAAGAAATGGGAAGAGCATTTGAATTTAGAAAAGGAAGAAAAATGAAACGCTGGTCAGCCATGGCAAAAGCGTTTACTCGTATTGGAAAAGATATTGTAATGGCAGTGAAAGAAGGCGGACCAAATCCTGAAGCCAACTCACGTCTAAGAGCTGTTATACAGAATGCAAAGTCGGCTAATATGCCAAAAGAGAATGTAGAAAGAGCAATTAAAAAAGCAACCGAAAAAGACACAGCCAACTATAAAGAACAACTTTTTGAAGGCTATGCACCACATGGGATTGCGTTGCTGATTGAAACTGCCACCGATAACAACAATAGAACTGTTGCCAATATTAGAAGTTATTTCAACAAATGTAACGGAACATTGGGGACTCAAGGTTCGGTAGAATTTATGTTTGATCATACTTGTAATTTTAGAATTCCAAACAACAATATTGATATTGAAGAAATGGAATTGGAATTCATAGATTTTGGTGCTGAAGAAATTTTTGCTGATGAAGACGGTATTTTAATTTATGCGCCATTTGAAAGTTTTGGTGCTATTCAAAAAGAGCTGGAAAGTCGTGGCATTGAAATTTTATCCTCTGGTTTTGAGCGCATTCCACAAATCACCAAGAAATTAACCGAAGCGGAAATGGCTGACGTTGAAAAACTAATTGAAAAAATAGAAGAAGATGATGACGTGATGAACGTATATCATACTATGGAAGAGTAGTTTGCAGTAGCAGTATACAGTCGCAGTTTGCTACTAACAAAATATACTTCGGGGAAACTCGGAGTTTTTTTTGTTTTATTTAATAACTGTTGCAGAGTTATATTGTGCATAAAATCTATTTTTGTAAAAAAAAAGAATGTCGCGATTTAAAGAAAATGATTTACCCAAACCCAAACTCAACGCAAGTACTATAAGCAAAGCACTTTTAATCTTTAAATATGCAGACAATCACAAATGGAAATTCTATTTGGGCTTGATTTTCCTTTTATTTACAGGTGCCACCGCATTGGCTTTTCCAAAACTATTGGGTATGCTGGTTGATTGTGTAACTGCCAAAGATTTAAACCAAGCTCGAAACATTGCCGTAGGTTTGATGGGAATTTTACTCTTGCAATCGTTCTTCTCTTTTTTCAGATTGTCGTTATTTATCAATTTTACCGAGAATACCTTGGCCAACATCCGATTGTCATTATACAGCAATCTCATTAAATTGCCAATGACTTTCTTTTCTCAAAAACGTGTCGGTGAATTAAATAGCAGAATTAGTTCTGATATCACTCAAATTCAGGATACATTAACCACAACCATTGCGGAGTTTTTACGTCAATTTATTTTGATTATAGGTGGTGTTATTTTCTTGGCGACCATTAGCTTGAAATTAACTTTAATGATGCTTTGCATTGTTCCTATTGTTGCGGTTGCTGCTGTAATTTTTGGTAGATTTATCCGTAAGTTTTCTAAAAGTGTGCAAGACCAAGTAGCAGAAAGTCAAGTAATCGTAGAAGAAACCTTGCAAGGCATTTCAAATGTAAAAGCTTTTGCTAACGAATGGTATGAAATTGCGCGTTATAGAGGTAAAATCAATGAAGTAGTAAAACTGGCTATTAAAGGTGGACAATATCGTGGTTATTTTGCCTCGTTTATTATCTTCTGCTTGTTTGGCGCTATAGTAGCGGTGGTTTGGTATGGCGTAAGTTTGTGCATCAATGGCGAAATTAAGGGCGTTGGCGAATTGATTTCGTTTGTTTTATATTCCACTTTTATAGGTGCTTCTTTTGGAGGTATCGCCGAGTTGTATGCTCAAATTCAGAAAGCAGTTGGTGCTACAGAACGCGTATTTGAATTGTTAGACGAAAAACCTGAAAAGATTAATGCTACACAAAATCATTCCGTAGAAAAGATTAAAGGCAATGTGACTTTCAAAAATGTACAATTCAGTTATCCATCACGACCTGAAATTCAAGTTTTGAAAGGAGTATCATTCTCGGCAAATTTTGGACAGAAAATTGCTATAGTTGGTCCGAGTGGTGCAGGAAAATCGACAATATCCGCTCTCCTACTTCGTTTTTACGATATTGATGGTGGACAAATTTTGATCGATGATAAAAACATCTACGACTATGATTTGGAGAACCTTCGTGGTAATTTGAGTATCGTTCCACAAGATGTTATCTTATTTGGTGGAACCATAAGAGAAAATATTGCTTACGGAAAACCAAATGCTACTGATGAAGAAATATTTTTAGCGGCTCAGCAAGCCAATGCATTGGATTTTGTGAACGGATTTCCTGAAAAATTTGAAACTTTGGTGGGCGAAAGAGGTATTAAACTCTCTGGCGGACAACGTCAGCGTATTGCCATTGCAAGAGCTTTATTAAAAAATCCTAGTATCTTAATTTTGGACGAAGCTACGTCTTCGTTGGATAGTGAAAGTGAAAAGTTGGTTCAAGAAGCACTAGAAACCTTGATGGAAGGAAGAACCAGTATCATCATTGCGCATCGTTTGGCTACGATTAGAAATGCGGATCAGATACTAGTATTAAGTGATGGAACAATTACAGAGCAAGGAACACACGACCAATTATTATCGATTGAAAAAGGGTTGTATAAAAACCTCAGCACATTACAATTTTCTGGAAATTAGAATTTTCGATTTTTATAGATCAATAATTAAGGATTGATTTTATACATTTTTGTACATTAGCTATTATTTAAAAAGTTTCACCATGACAATTTGCCGCTTTGTTATCGCTTTATTTTTTTTCACCTCTTTTCTTTGTGCTCAAGAAATAAAATTAAAAAAAGAAATTGTTTATTTTAATGATTCGCCCACTTTTAGTTATATAAAAAAAGGAATGAGTAATGAATTACAGGTCTTTAAATTGAATACTAGTGAAGTAATTTTTACTATCGTTGTTGACAATAATTCTACAGAGAGTAAAGTAGATGATTTTAAAAAAATAATCTTTTCAGAGCAAAAGACTATTATTTCTTCTAAAAACTTTCGAAATCGAAATTTTGAGTTTCTAGTTGATTTAATGCTGAAAGAAAAAGTTATTGATTTAAACGGAAAAGTTGACACTAGCAATTTGAAACGCTTTAAAGAAAAATACAACGACAATAGTGCTTATCAAATGATGCGATAATATACATTCTTAAAAGAGAAAACCTCCAATTGATCTTGGAGGTTTTTTTATGGCATAGCTATATGTTACAGAATAACATTAGATTTTATTTAATAAACTCCACTTTTTGTACTTCTTCTTCATTGATGCTATCAAAAAAACCTTGTTCGTTCATCCAATCATCACTAAACACTTTACTCATGTATCGCGAACCGTGATCGGGGAAAATAGCAATTACATTACTGTTTTCATCAAACTCTCCTTCTTCGGCATATTGCTTGATGGCTTGCATCACGGCACCAGAGGTGTAGCCTACAAACAAACCTTCTTTTTTAACTATTTCTCTTGTAGTGTGCGCACTCTCTTCGTCTGTAACTTTCATAAAATGATCGATTACATCAAAATCAGTAGCGGTTGGAATAAGATTTTTTCCCAAACCTTCAATACGGTAAGGATAAATTTCATCGGCATCGAATTCTCTTGTTTCATGGTATTTTTTCAATACCGAACCAAATGCATCCACACCTAATATTCTAATATTTGGATTTTTTTCTTTTAGATATTTTGCAGCACCAGAAATAGTTCCACCTGTGCCACTACAAGCAATTAAGTGTGTAATTTTACCGTTGGTTTGTTCCCAAATTTCTGGACCGGTTGATTTATAATGTGCATCAATATTTAACTGATTGAAGTATTGATTGATGTAAACGGAACCTTTGGTTTCTTCATGTAAACGTTTAGCCACATTATAGTAAGAACGATCATCATCAGCTGACACATGAGCAGGGCACACATACACTTTAGCACCTAAACTACGCAACATATCAATTTTATCTTTGGATGATTTTGAACTTACTGCCAATATGCAATTATAACCTTTAATGATGCTTACCATAGCTAAACTAAACCCTGTATTACCTGATGTAGTCTCTATAATAGTATCGCCAGGTGAAAGTATTCCTTGTTTTTCGGCTTCTTCAATAATGTAGAGCGCAATTCTATCTTTTGTAGAATGACCTGGATTGAACGCCTCTACCTTGGCATAAAAATTTCCTTGAAAAGATTCTGTGATTCTGTTTAATTTGATTAATGGGGTATTACCAATCAAACTAAGAACATTATCGTGAGCTTTTATATTTTCTTCCATAAATAAATTAGTCAAGGCAAACGAAGACAATCTTACAGTCTCCAAAACTTTGCAAATTTAGTAATTTTTTTTTAACTATCTTTTTATTCCTTCTAAATCTAACAAAAAACTGTATTCTTTAGCAATTTCTTTAATTGCTTCAAATCTACCCGATGCACCGCCATGACCAGCATCCATATTAGTATCTAAATACAACTTGTTCTTATCTGTTTTTAAATCTCTTAGTTTAGCAACCCATTTTGCTGGTTCCCAATACTGTACCTGAGAGTCATGTAATCCTGTTGAAATATACATAGTAGGATAATTTTGTGCTTTGACGTTGTCATAGGGCGAATAGGACAACATATACTCATAATATTTTTTTGTATTCGGATTTCCCCATTCGTCATATTCACCCGTTGTTAAGGGAATAGTTTCGTCCAACATGGTGGTAACAACATCTACAAAAGGAACTTGAGCAATTACACCGTTATACAATTCTGGAGCCATATTAACAATTGCTCCCATTAACAAACCGCCAGCAGAACCACCTTCGGCATATAAATGATTAGGAGAAGTAAAGCGCTCTTCTATTAAAAATCTTGAGCAATCTATAAAATCGGTAAAAGTATTTTTCTTTTTTAGCAACTTTCCATTTTCGTACCATGGTCTTCCCAAATCTTCTCCACCGCGAATGTGCGCAATGGCAAAAATAAATCCTCTGTCTAAAAGTGACAATCTTACCGATGAAAAATGACAATCCATAGTTACACCATACGAACCATAAGCATACAATAATATTGGGTTTTTACCATTTTTGGTCATTCCTTTTTTGTAAACAATGGAAATAGGCACCTTTGTTCCATCGAGAGCGTTTGCCCATATACGTTCTTCATGATAATTATTTTTATCAAACTTACCTCCCAAAACTTCTTGCTCTTTCAAGATTGTTTTTTCTTTGGTTTTCATATTAAAATCAATTACCGATGAAGGTGTTGCTAATGACTGATACCCATATCGTAGTGTCTCGGTATCAAAATCAAGATTGGTTGTGGTATAAGCCATGTAAGTTTCACTCCCAAAAGGCAAATAATATTCGCCTTCTCCGTTCCATTTTATAATTCTGATTTTATTTAATCCATCGGCACGTTCAGACACTACCAAATATTCTTTAAAAATATCAATATCTTCCAATAAAACATCATCGCGATGCGGAAGGACATCTACCCAATTTTCCTTGGAAGTTAATCCTTCGGGCGTTTTCATTAATTTAAAATTAGTGGCTTTGTCTTTATTGGTTACGATATAAAAATAATCCTCAAAATGCGAGATCGTATATTCTAGTCCGCGCGTTCTTTTTTGAAATACACTGAATTTGGCATCGGGCGTTGCAGATAAAACAGTTCGGTATTCGGTCGTTAACGTACTACTTGAATTGATAATAATATATTTTTTAGATTTTGATTTATAAACCGATACGTCAAATGTTTCATCTTTTTCAAAATAAACCAGTACATCTTCATCGGGGGAAGTTCCTAGTTTGTGCTTGTAAATTTTATCGGCTCGTAATGTCTGTTCGTCTTTTCGGGAATAAAAAAGTGTTTTGTTATCACTTGCCCAAGTTGCGCCACCGGTGGTGTTTTCTAATTTAAAAGGAAGAATTTCTCCAGTAACTAAATTCTTCACCTGAATGGTATATTGTCTTCTAGAAACGGTATCGACACCAAAACTTGCCCAAACATTATCTTCGCTCACACTCAATCCCGATAAGTTGAAATAAGCATGATCTTTGGCCAATTCATTACAATCAAACAGAATTTCTTCTGGGGCATTCAAATTCCCTTTTTTTCTCGAATGAATGGGATAGTCTTTTCCTTTTTCAAAACGAGTAATGTAAAAATAGCCATTGTAAAAATAAGGAACCGACTCATCATCTTCCTTAATTCGGGATTTCATTTCTTCAAAAAGTTCTTTTTGAAAATCTTTTGTATGTGCTGTTGATTTTTGGTAATACTCGTTTTCTTGAGTAAGGTATTCGATTACCTCTGGATTTTCTCGATTATTTAACCAGTAGTAATTATCTGTTCGAATATGACCGTGCATTTCCAATTGATGTGGTATTTTCTTGGCAACGGGTTGTGGTATTTCTGTATTTGGCATTTAGTATAATATTAATCATCGTAAAATTAAGTAACCTTCCTACCGTCAAAATAAATACATAATAAAGTTATACACTAAAAAATTAACAGTTCTTTGTTATTTTTGCCTAACAATTAAAATCGAAATTATGTTTGGAGATATGATGAATATGATGGGCAAACTTAAAGAAACCCAACAAAAAATAGAATCAACAAAATTACGCTTGGATACTGTTTTGATAGACGAAAAAAGTAACGATGGATTATTACAAGTTACACTGACGGCAAACAGAAAAATTAAAGCCATCACAATCGACGAAAGCTTATTAGAAGATAAAGAACAACTCGAAGATTATCTTATTTTAGTATTAAACAAAGCCATCGAAAAGGCTACAAATATTAACGAAACCGAATTGGCCGCAGTTGCTAAAGAAGGCATGCCAAATATTCCGGGAATGGATTTGTTTAAATAGCTTAGAATTTCATTTTTTGCAAGGTTTCCATCACGTAGTCATGCATTACTTGTCGGTAATCCAGGTGTGTCACTATGCGCAACGCACCTTTGCCCAGTAAACTAATCGCTATTCCTTTTTGTTTGAATTGCTCCATCACTTGTTTATCCTCAATTTGTGGTTGCACCGAAAACACTATAATATTAGTTTCCACTGGTTCGACTTTGGCAACCCATAAGCATTGTTCCAATTGTTTCCCCAATTCTTTAGCTCTTCGATGATCGTCTTCCAATCGGTTGATATTATTTTGCAAAGCATAAATTCCGGCGGCAGCTAAATAACCCGATTGCCGCATGTTTCCACCAAATATTTTTCTAATTCTTAAGGCTCGGTGCATTGTTTCGGCATCAGAAAGTAAAACAGAACCAATAGGACAGCCTAAACCTTTTGAAAAACAAACTGAAATAGTGTCAAATAATGCACCAAACTGTTTTGGATGCTGTTTTTTGGCAACCATAGCATTCCATAATCGTGCACCATCTAGATGATATCTTAAATTGTGGTCTAAACACACTTGTTTGATTTTTTTTAATTCTTCTATTTCATAACAAGCACCACCACCTTTGTTTGTGGTGTTTTCTATTCCAACCATTTTTGATAATGGCGTATGATAGAATTCAGGGTCATTTATTCCCGCTTTCACTTGTTCGGCGGTTATCATGCCGCGTTTTCCGTCCAATAAATTAAAATTTACACCACTATTGGCCGAAGCACCACCCGACTCATACAGATGGATATGTGACCATTTATCACAAATAATTTGGTCTCCAGGGTTAGTGTTCAATTTAATTGCCGTTTGGTTTGCCATCGTTCCTGTTGGAAAAAATAAAGCCGCTTCCATTCCGAATAAATCAGCGACCATCTTTTCAAAAGCGTTTACAGTTGGGTCTTGTTTAAATACATCATCACCCACTTTAGCTGAAAACATGGCTTTCAACATTTCTTGTGATGGTTTAGTAACGGTATCGCTTATTAAATTTATTTCCATATCACTTTTATAAATTCGGACAATTCATGAATTGTTCCTACATTTGCGCCACAAAACTACATTATTTATGACAAATACCGAACAAATAAAAGGTATTGTAGAACGCCTTGGTGCGTTGAGGAGGTATCTTTGACATTGATGCCAAGCTTATAGAAATTACCAACGAAGAGGAAAAAACCTTTGCGCCCGATTTTTGGAACAATGCCAAGGAAGCCGAAGTATTGGTAAAAAACCTGCGTTCTAAAAAGAAATGGGTCGAAGATTTTGAAAAAGGAGAAAACCTATGTGAAGAACTTCAAATCACTTACGAATTTTTTAAAGAAGGCGATGCATCTGAGGAAGAACTCGACAATCAATACGAACTGACTAACACGCACATTGAAAGTTTAGAGTTTAAAAACATGCTTTCCGATGAAGGTGATAGTTTGAGTGCTGTGCTTCAAATTACCGCTGGTGCTGGTGGAACAGAAAGTTGTGATTGGGCTTCCATGTTAATGCGGATGTATTTAATGTGGGCCGAAAATCAAGGTTACAAAGTAAAAGAATTGAACTTTCAAGAAGGTGATGTTGCCGGAATTAAAACCGTTACCCTCGAAATTGAAGGCGATTACGCTTTTGGTTACTTAAAAGGAGAAAACGGAGTTCATCGATTAGTGAGAATTTCACCCTTTGATAGCAATGCAAAAAGACACACTTCTTTTGCTTCCGTGTATGTTTATCCACTGGTTGATGATACCATCGAAATTGATATCAATCCGGCTGATATTGAAATCATAACCTCGCGTTCAAGCGGTGCTGGAGGACAAAACGTAAATAAAGTAGAAACCAAAGTACAGTTATTTCATAAACCTACAGGTATTCAAATTCAATGCTCTGAAACTCGTTCACAACAAGATAATAGACAACGAGCGATGCAGATGTTGAAATCGCAGTTATACGAAATTGAACTCAAAAAACAACAAGCACAACGCAGTGATATTGAAGCAGGAAAAATGAAAATTGAATGGGGTTCGCAAATCCGCAATTATGTAATGCATCCTTATAAATTAGTAAAAGACGTTCGTTCTGGATATGAAACTAGCGATGTAGAAGGTGTTATGAATGGCGAAATAGACGAATTTTTGAAAGCTTATTTAATGATGATGGGACAAAAGGAGGAGTAATCAGTCAGCAGTCGCAGTGTTCAGTCCCAGTCGCTGTCGCAGCCGCAGTCGTAGTTCACAGTTTTAGGTTAATACTGTTGGATATTCAGTTTCAATTGCTTTAATTTGAGAAATAATCAAAATTAATTGCTAAATATGAAAACATTCTCAATACAGGAAATCAATGATGTGATACAAGGTGAAATTGTGGGCAATACATCCACTAAGATTTCAGCACCAGAACAACTTGAAAATGCAGGAGAGACTGAGATTTCTTTCATTGGTAACAAAAAATATGAAAAACTTTGGGCAAATTCAAAAGCTTGCGCCGCCATTGTCAATCAAGATATAGCTATCGAACCAGGCCAAAATCGTGTTTTTATTAAAGTTAAAAATGCTGATTTGGCTATGTCGCAAGTTCTTGCACTCTTCGCTCCTGCTCCACCTATTTTTACTATTGATATTCATCCCACTGCAGTAATTGATCCATCAGCTACCATTGGAAATGGAACAAAAATTGGCGCTGGATGTTACATTGGACCTAATGTTAAAATTGGCGAAAATGCTATTATTTACCCCAATGTCACGATTCTTGACGATAGCAGTGTTGGAATTCATTCTATCGTATGGTCTGGAACTGTTATTCGCGAACGTTGTCATATAGGCAATCACTGCATTTTACATCCTAATTGTACGATTGGTGCAGACGGATTTGGTTTTAGACCATGTCCTGAGCGAGGATTAGCTAAAATTCCGCAAATTGGCAATGTAATTATTGGAAATTATGTAGAAATTGGCGCCAACTCGTGTGTTGATAGAGGTAAATTCAGTTCAACTATTGTCGGTGATGGTTGCAAAATTGACAATTTGGTTCAAATTGGACACAATTCAAAATTGGGTAAATTTTGTATTGTGGCCGGAAATTCAGGTTTGGCTGGTTCAGTAACGCTTGGAAACGGCGTAATTATTGGCGGAAGTGCTTCGATAAAAGACCATACGACCATAGGCGACGGCGCAATCATCGGTGCAGGTTCAGGCGTAACTGGAGACATTGAAGCCGGAAAAACCGTTTTGGGTTATCCTGCGGTTGATGCCCGTGATGCTTTGAAGCAATGGGCAATTTTAAAAAGATTGGTTAAAGATTCTGCTAAGTAATTCTTATTGCTTTATAAAAAAGGCTATATTTGTAACGAGGATTCTGAAAAGAAGTTACACCTCACCGCACTAGTCGATCGCTCCAGATCGACTTTTGTTTTTTTATATAAATAGAAAAGCCCAAAATAGCAGACTATTTTGGGCTTTCTGAATTTTATAATCTTTTATAAAATCTCTTTTAAAAAAGTTTGTAATGCTTGCCAAGAGCGTATATCCGCCAACTGATTGTAAGCTGCACCCTTGCTGTTATCATTTCCTGCATCTTTATGAGTAAATGCATGAACCGAATTGGCATAATACACCATTTGCCAGTCAGCACTACAAGCACGCATCTCCTTTTGAAAATTATCAACTTCAACTGCCGGAACATAAGGATCATCTGCACCGTGAAGCACTAAAACCTTTGGTGAAATTTTATCATTTGCTCTTGCAGCGTCTTTACCCAAACCACCGTGAAAAGAAACAACACCTTGCACTTTCATGTTGGCTCTTGCGGCTTCAATAGCTCCAGTGCCACCAAAACAGTAACCCATAACCACAATTTTATCAGGATTTGCACCAAGTTTTATTAGTTCATTTAACGCCAATTGGATGCGTTTTTGATATTCGGCATAATTTTTTTTGTAATATCCTGCTTTTGGTCCCGCTTCTGATGGATTTTTAGGTCGGCTATCTTTACCATAAATATCAGCTACGAAGGAGTAATAACCGAGCTCGGCTAATTTGATTGCGCTTTCTTTAGAATGTTCGTCAACCCCTAACCACGCAGGTAGTATCAAAATGCCTGCTTTACTTTTCAATTCTTTTATAGGTTGGATACCAAATCCACTAAGTGGTTGCTCACCCTCTTTATAATCAATTGGCTTTAACTGACCAAAGGTATTGTAGCACATAAACATCGAAAGCACAAGAAAACCTTTAAGTATTTTCATAGCATGGTTTTAAAAGGGTGAAAAAAATAAATGAACTACACTAAAGTAAGTTACAATAGTTACTTCCTATAGAAATAATTTTAAAAAATAGTAGATAAGCGCCGCTAAAACAGCAGAAACTGGTATCGTCAAAAGCCATGCCCATAGAAGTTTTACCGTAACTCCCCAACGAACCGCTGAAACTCTTTTAGTCACACCAACTCCAATAATAGAACCTGTGATAGTATGTGTGGTAGATACCGGAATTTTAAAATGTTCTGTTGTAAATAGCGTCAAAGCACCTGCGGACTCGGCAACAACGCCTTCAAAAGCATTTACTTTAGTGATCTTTGAACCCATAGTTTTTACAATTTTCCAACCACCACTTAGCGTACCTAACGCAATCACAGAATAACAGGTAAGAGGGATCCAACCCGGCATTACACCGTCAACATGAACGCCATTCACGTCTGAAGGCAATTGTACATTTAGGTCAAGCCAAAATCCCGATAGGTCAAAATTTTGGTTCTGATGGATAAAAACTGCTACCGCAGCGGCGATGATACCCATAACTTTCTGAGAGTCGTTACCACCATGTCCTAAACTGAAAGCAGCCGAAGATAGCAATTGCATTTTCTTCAAAACACTTTCTGCTTTCGCTGTAGAAAAACTGCTAAATACTAAATTAAAAATAGCTAAACTGTAGAAAATAAGCGCTACTAAAAACCATTTAATATTTGAAGGCTCGCTTATAAAATACCAGTATTTATTATGGAATAGCGCTTTTTCAGGTAATGCATCAAACTTTAAAACAGAATACAAAAACCATGAAAACAATAAAATTAGTAGTACCGTAAAAACTTTTGGATAAATATTCTTCTTAGAAGAATACATCATCCAGATGGAAATGAAATAAGAAATTAACATCCCTAACAAAGGGGCGAAAACAATGAATATCACTACAATTAACACCCCTGAAGGCAGTAATTCTCCTTCTTTTGCTGCTTTTAACCAATTGACTATCTTAAATCCTGCATGTTCCGCATCGACAACGTCACGAAAACCATGAGCAATCGCCGCACCAGCAAAACCACCAATTAAAGTATGCGAGGAAGACGACGGAATTCCTTTCCACCAGGTTAACAAATTCCAGGCAATAGCTGCAATCACTCCAGCCAAAATAACAACTAAGTCAATACTACCAGTATGCGCTGTTTTAGCAACCGTATCGGCAACACCAAAACCAAAAACCCAATAAGCCATGAAATTAAAGATGGCTGCCCAGAGCACGGCTTGAAAAGGCGATAGTACTTTGGTAGCAACTATTGTTGCAATTGAATTAGCCGCATCATGAAAACCATTAATATAATCAAATACTAAGGCTAAAAAAATTATTATAATAAGTAGGGTAAAATCCATGAATAATGTTTATAATTTACAACTATTTATGAATGTTTTACTGAAATCTGTTCCATTACGTTGGAAACACTTTTGCATTTATCCGAAGCTGATTCTAAGGCAGAAAGCACTTCTTTGTATTTTATGATGTTTTTAACATCGGTTTCGTTTTCAAAAATATCAGCGACTGCTTTATCAAAAACTGAGTCGGCTTTGCTTTCCAATTTATTAATTTTTTTGCACGTTTCTTTTATAGCTTTATGATCTTTCATGTCTCTCAATTCTTTGATACCCACGTTTATCAGCTGACAAGCTTCTAAATTAATCTCGGTCAATTTTCGAATAGACTTTGTAATTTTTTCAACTTGATACAAACGCATTCTACTTGCCGCGCCGTGCATATAATCTGCCACGTTATCAATAGCTTTTATCAAAGAGTGAATATCTTCTCTGTCAAACGGAGTAATAAAATTTCTGCTTAATTCTAAATGCGTTTTATGGGTAATCTCCTCGATTGCCGCTTCTAAATCTTCTATTTTACTGAAATAATTTTCTCGCTCTGCTTTTGGTGCATTTACGGCCTCGTGTAGTGTCTCTGCCAAGATAACCAAGTTAGCGGTTGCTTGTTCAAAAAGTGGAAAAAACTTTTTATCCTTTGGAACTAAAAACTGAAAAATATTGTTTAATGACATAGTTTTAAAATTTGTTGCAAATGTATACCACTTATGTTAAGTGAACATTAATAATTTACTACAATAATGAAACAAAAATATACAATTTGTTAACATAGCAATAGAAATAAGCATGTGGGCACTAGATTACAAAGCTTTTTGTATTTTAGCACAAAATCTTAACGAAGCACACTCTTATATGGACATCAACTTCAACAAAAACGAAGACCACAACAGACTTTTATTATCAGATTTAAAACAACGCTTTGCCAAAGTAAAGCTTGGCGGAGGCGAAAAACGTATCGAAAAGTTGCATGCTGAAGGAAAAATGACAGCACGTGAACGCATTGATTATTTGCTTGACACCAAAGCCGATAGTATCGAAATTGGTGCTTTTGTTGGCGACGGAATGTATGCAGAACACGGCGGCTGTCCTTCGGGTGGTGTTGTAGTAAAAATGGGGTATATCAAAGGAAAACAATGTATTGTTGTGGCCAATGATGCTACCGTTAAAGCGGGTGCTTGGTTTCCAATTACTGGAAAAAAGAACCTTCGTGCGCAAGAAATTGCTATGGAAAATCGCCTTCCAATCATCTATTTAGTCGATTCAGCTGGAGTTTATTTACCAATGCAAGACGAAATCTTTCCAGATAAGGAACATTTTGGTCGCATTTTTAGAAACAATGCCATCATGTCAAGCATGGGCATTACACAAATTGCTGCCGTAATGGGAAGTTGTGTTGCTGGTGGTGCCTATTTGCCCATCATGAGTGACGAAGCCATGATAGTCGATAAAACCGGAAGCATATTTCTTGCTGGAAGCTATTTGGTAAAAGCTGCCATTGGAGAAAACATTGATAACGAAACATTGGGCGGCGCAACCACGCATTGCGAAATTTCGGGTGTAACCGATTATAAAGCCAAAGACGATAAAGATGCGTTGGACAGAATTAAAAGTATTGTTGGAAAAATTGGCGATTACGAAAAAGCGGGTTTCAATCGTGAAAAACCACAAAAACCAGCCTTGGAAGAAAAAGACATCTATGGTATTATTCCAAAATCAAGAAGTGATCAATACGATATGATGGAAATCATCAAACGACTGGTTGACAATTCTGAAATGGATATGTACAAACCTGATTATGGAAAATCAATCATCACTTGTTATGCCAGAATTGACGGTTGGGCTGTTGGAATTGTTGCCAATCAACGAACAGTTTCTAAAACCAAAAAAGGAGAAATTGAATTTGGAGGCGTAATTTATTCCAGCTCTGCCGATAAAGCCACACGATTTATTGCCAATTGTAACCAAAAGAAAATTCCGCTGGTTTTCCTTCAAGACGTAACCGGATTTATGGTGGGAAGTAAATCAGAACACGGCGGCATCATAAAAGATGGAGCCAAAATGGTAAACGCAGTTTCTAATTCGGTGGTGCCAAAATTCACCGTTGTTATTGGGAATTCTTATGGTGCAGGAAATTATGCCATGTGCGGAAAAGCTTATGATCCGAGATTAATATTTGCTTGGCCTAGTGCGGAATTGGCCGTTATGGGCGGAACGCAAGCTGCCAAAGTTTTAGCGCAAATCGAAGCGTCTTCCTTAAAAGCTAAAGGCGAAATTGTGGATGAAGTAAAAGAACAAGAACTGTTTGACAAAATCAAAGCAAAATATGATGCGCAAGTTTCCCCTTATTACGCTGCGGCACGACTTTGGACCGATGCAATTATCGATCCGCTAGAAACCCGAACTTGGATTTCTATGGGAATTGATGCAGCCAATCATGCACCTATTGAGAAGAAATTTAATTTGGGAGTTATTCAGGTTTGATGATGAGTAGTGTTTCGTTTTTAGTGTTCAGTGTTCAGTCTTTAGTGTTCAGTCTTTAGTGTTCAGTGTTCAGTCTTTAGTGCTCAGTGTTCAGTCCCGAAGCTTCGGGATAGTGCTCAGTCCCGAAGCTTCGGGATAGTGCTCAGTGTTCAGTCCCGAAGCTTCGGGATAGTGTTCAAATAGTGGGGTTTCTTGTCATTCCGACGAAGGAGTAATCGCATAATGTGTGTTTAATGCAAAAAATTCATCAAAACATATTAGTTGCTATAGTTTCATTATTTGACCAAACTACAAGCTTCATTTTTTCAAAATCTTATTTCTGAGTTCTTCTGTAGTATAAACTTCTCCATCTTCTGAAACTTGAAGAATATCAAGAACTTGATTTTTAAACTCAGCTTGTGTCAAAAGATCACCTTGAACTGAATAAATATAACCATCAGCATTCAATAACTCATCAATTTTAGACAGCAATTCTTCATTCTTAACGTCTAAAATTCGGTGAATAATACTTTTTCTTTGGGCTTCTATATTCATCATAAAATAAGTTAGTTACACAAATATATAAAATTTCAAATTGTATATTTGTGAAATCATTATCTTTTGTTTTTAGATTTTTAACCCAATATTTTCAACATCCTTTTACCATATGAAACATCTAGTCATTTTCCTTTTTTTAACACTTAACTTCAACCTTACCGCTCAAACAGCCGATTACGCAGGAACTTATAATTTACATTTAGAAGGAAAAGATGGCAGCATACTTGACTATAAACTTCTTTTAAATAATGACTCTACCTTTCAGTTTACTAGCTTTCAAAAACTTATTGACATTAGAGGAGAACATGACAAGTATAACTATGGAAAAGGCACATGGATGGTAGAAAATAAAATTATCAAGTTCACCTCCAACGCTTCCGATATAGATGAAAAATACACTATGAATTTCACGGGTACCACGGCACGACTGTTGAAAAAATCACCACGTGACACTTCGGATAAAATAGTACCCACCGCACTCCAATTCTACAAGTCTGATATTTCCTGGATTGCTAATTTGAAACTTTTGTTGCAACAATAAAACTTGCCTTGTAAGCGAACTCGAACATCCCATTTTAGAAAAAAAAATTAAAATATATTATTTTTATATATACATAGTATACAATAATAATTAAAACAAATTATTTTTTATTGTAAACAATAGTATTTAAATTATAAAAATTGATATTTTTTAAAATAAGTATACTATAATAATTAATTTTATAAATAGTTTATATTAATAAATACTAATTATTAAAAAATAATACTTAATATATTTATAAATAAATATATTATTTTATTTATTAAAATATATATTTTACATTTGTATATAGAATAATTCATAATATAAATATAATAACTTACTTTTGTAAGCCTATTACTTTATACTTGTTTAACTTATAATTCAATACAACACCATGATACCTGATACCTCCATGCTTTTTAGCAATATTTTTGATGATTATAGAATAACTCCTTTTTACATAGAACGATTTGCTTATGCTGTTATAGCAAGTCTTACTAAAAATAATGCCAACGGCGATTATGACGCTGCCCTTATTCCGTTGCAAAATGCCATGATTCCTTTTAAGGCTAAGTTGGGGTTAGTAGATACTTCATTCAATAGTCAAACAGGGAAAACAGCCACGCTAGATAAGTTTAAAGATTTTTTTTCATCTTATATGAAAGACAATTATGTGATGATTGCTGCCAAACTAGGTGGCGAAAAAACAGCTAGTTTTAAAGAGTTTTATCCTAACAAAAAGACGGAATACCATCAGATTACCAAAACCAAAATGCCTGTGGTAGTGCGACGATTAAAAACTGCGGCAGAAAAATATGAAGCACTTCTTGGCGCAGAAATTACAGCCGATTTAGTGGGTTTTGAGGCGCGATGGGAAACACTGCGCAAAGACCAACTTGAAAAAATGGCTGCCGTAAAAACTAATAGACAACAAAAAGTTGTTGCCCGACGAAATTTAGAAATGCAGTTGCTCTTCACCATTCATTTTATAGGTTGTAAATTTCCTGGTGATGAAACCCTGTGCAAACAGTTTTTTGATTTCAATTTGTTGTTTCCTGCAAGGCATAAATCAAAAGAAAAAGGAAAGACTACCAACGATACCGCAAAATAAGCCGTTTCACATCTGGTTTTTGTACCCTATATTTGCCCTATGTCCAACACCCTTTTTCAAGCCTTTACAACTAATATTGGAACCATTCCGCTTCCTGATGCATTCACTTTTCCGTTTTATTATGAACCCCATGAATTAAGCAGGATAGCAGCAAACAAACTGCAAAATTATCTGGAAACTCAAACCGATTTTGAGCATAATTTTGGTTTAGACGAAAAACAAAAAGGTCTGGAAATCGGTAAAATGTTTGGGGTTTTAGTCGTTCAAAATCAAAATGGCGAAATCGGTCATCTTTGGGCATTTTCGGGAAAATTAGCCGAAAGCAATCATCACTCAAAGTTTGTTCCAACGGTTTATGATATGCTAGACGACAGCGGTTATTTCAAAAAAGAGGAAATCATTCTCAATCAATACAATGCCGAAATCGAAGCTTTGGAGCAAAACCATGACTATTTATCCGCTATCAAACATTTGGAACAAACCAAATTACAAGCCGAAAAAGAAATTACAGCGCAAAAAGAACAAATAAAGCGCGGCAAAAAAGATCGTGCTGAAAAAAGACAAACGGCAACTCCTAAACAACTCGAACAATTCAACAAAGAAAGTCAAGACGAAGGTATTTTTCTCAAAAAAATGACGCAATACTGGAATTATAAATTGGAAGATGCCAAACAAAATTTAGAGCAGTTCACCAATAAAATCAACCAATTAAAAGAAGAACGAAAAGAAAAATCGGCTGCATTGCAACAACAACTTTTTACCGAATATGCTTTTCTCAATAAAAACAAAGAACTCAAAAGTTTAGCCGAAATCTTCAACGGAAATCCGCCAGCAGGTTCAGGTGAATGTGCTGCGCCAAAACTGTTGCATTATGCGTTTCAACATGATTTAAAACCTATTTGCATGGCGGAATTTTGGTGGGGAAAATCGCCAAAATCCGAAGTTAGAAAACACCAACAGTTTTATCCAGCCTGCATGGGCAAATGCGAACCCATTTTAAAACATATGCTCAAAGGCATTGAAACCGATAAAAATCCGTTTGAAATCAATTCTGCCAATGGAAAAGAACTCGAAATCGTCTTTGAAGACGAACATATGATTGCGGTAAACAAACCCGCCGAATTCCTTTCTGTTCCCGGAAAACTAATAACCGATTCGGTGCAAACTCGAATACAATCAAAATATCCTAATGCGATGATAGTACATCGGTTAGACATGTCAACTTCAGGAATTATTTTACTGGGGAAAAACGTTGAAAGCTATAAATACCTACAAGCACAATTCATCAAACGAAAAGTAAAAAAACGCTACGTTGCCTTGCTCGACGGCGTTGTACCCGTAAAAGAAGGCACTATCGAGCTGCCACTTCGCGTAGATTTGGACAATCGTCCCACTCAAATCGTATGTTTCGAACACGGAAAACCAGCAAAAACCGAATGGAAAACCATAGAAATTCGAAACAATCAAACCTTGGTTCAATTCTACCCTATTACTGGACGAACGCACCAACTGCGCGTTCACGCAGCGCACCATTTGGGATTGAATTGTCCCATCGTTGGCGACGATTTGTATGGAACCAAAGCCAATCGTTTGCATCTTCACGCGGAAAGTATTACTTTTAAACATCCTTTTTCGAAGGAAGCAATGACGATTCAAGTAGAAATTGATTTTAAGAAGCCAAACGCTTGGTAATAGAATAAACCTTATTCCTGCTTTCCGTTGCAATCTTTTTTTATTTTTATGTCACACTGAGCGCATTCGAAGTGCATTTGTAGAAAAAATAAAAAAAGGATTTCCACTACAATCAGGGCTAAAAAACAAACCATAGTATGAAAAAAACATCCGTATTCCTATTTCTTTTTATAACATATATCGCTACAGCACAACAAACTTTCACCCGAAAAGACAGTCTTCACGGCGGATTGCGTTTTGAAAGAACTTGCTTTGATGTATTGCGCTACAATCTTGACATTACCGTTTTACCAGCAACAAAAAAGATTAAAGGCACTAACGAAATTGTTTTTAAAGTAGTTGAAAACACTAAAAAAATTCAAGTCGATTTGTTTGATAACATGCAAATCGATTCCATCATTTGGAACAAACAAAAATTAGATTACAAAAGAGAATTCAATGCTGTTTTTATCTCTTTCCCATCGGAATTAAAAAAAGAAACGACACAATCCATTCAATTTTATTACCAAGGAAATCCACTAGTTGCCCGAAATGCACCTTGGGACGGCGGTTTTGTTTTTACTAAAGATAAAAACGGAAAAGATTGGATTGGCGTTGCTGTGCAAGGCACTGGAGCAAGTTTATGGTATCCAGTAAAAGACACACAAACAGACGAACCAGAAAATGGCGCAAGTATAAAAGTAGCCGTTCCCAATGGTTTAATGAATGTTTCTAATGGAAGATTTATGGGTTCGGAAAAGCTAGAAAATGACTTCACCCGTTGGGATTGGGAAGTAAAAAATCCAATCAATACCTACAATATCACGCTAAATATTGGTGATTATGTTCACATTCATGACAATCACAACGGATTGGATTTGGACTATTATGTTTTAAGCTATAATGAAGAAAAAGCACGAAAACACTTTGAAGAAGTAAAACCAATGATGGATTGTTTTCAAAGCAAGTTTGGCGATTTTCCTTTTAAAGAAGATGGTTATAAATTAGTCGAAACTCCTTATCTAGGTATGGAACATCAAAGCGCTGTGGCTTATGGAAATAAGTTTTTAAAAGGATATCTTGGAAATGATTTATCTCGAACAGGAATTGGACTAACTTTTGACTTCATAACCATTCACGAAAGCGGGCACGAATGGTTTGGCAACAGCATTACATCCAAAGATATAGCCGATATGTGGATACATGAAGGTTTCACACAATATACAGAGATTGTGTTTGTCGAGTGTCAATTGGGCTACGAAAAAGCTATGCGTTATGCTAATGGTTTAAAAAATACTGTAGAAAACGACAAACCTGTTATTGGCAACTATGGCGTTAATAGCGAAGGTTCGAGTGATATGTATCCCAAAGGTGCATTGTTGTTGAACACCTTGCGACACGTTATTAATGACGACGCAAAATGGTGGAAACTGATTTTAGATTATTCGACGACTTTCCGTCATAAAATTATAGATACCGAGACTGTCGTTGCCTTTTTTAACAAAGAAAGTGGCATGGATTTAACACCAATTTTTAATCAATATTTGCGTCACACTTCTATTCCAAAACTAGAGTATAAAATCAACAAAAAACGCTTGGAATATCGCTGGGTTTCCAATGAAACAAATTTTTCGATGCCAATAGCTATTAAAATAAACGACAAATTAATCCGAATTGATTCCACAACCTCTTGGATAAAATCGAGTTTCAAAGTAAAACCAACAGATAAAATAGAAGTGATGGTGGATCACTTTTATATCAACACTAAATCACTTTAATTAGGAAGCTAAGGTTTCGTTTCTCAGGATCTTTCCTGTTGGTGTTTCTTTAAATTTTGGTATAAAGAGTATAGCTTTTGGTTTTTCATATTTATCCAAATCGGCGAACAAATCCTGACTAAAATCTTGCTTCTCGCCTTCAACTACAAGCAGTAGTTTTTGTCCTAACTCTTCATCAGGTTGCGAAGAAATAAAAAATCGTTGTGTGATTTTAGTTGCTAATTTTCTCTCTAATTGTTCGGGGATTAGTTTGATTCCACCGCTATTAATTACGTTATCAATTCTTCCGAGGAAAATAAATTGATTTTCATTTACTAGTTCTACAATATCGTTGGTGGTAATCACTTCCTCCGAAATTCGTGGCGCGTGTATCACCAAACAATTTCTATCGTCGTAAGACACCGTTACATCTGGTAAAACAGTAAAGGCTTTTTCTCCCAATTTTCGGGCGGCAATATGGGTAATGGTTTCGGTCATTCCATAAGTTTCATACACTTCAGTAGGTAATTTTAGCAATTGTTTTTCCAGATTTTTATTTACGGCAGCACCACCAATAATTAGTTTTTTAACATTTTTTAATTCTTGGATAGAATTTTGAGCTTGCAATGGAACCATCGCTACAAAGTCAAAATTGATTTCATTATTGCGCATTGGATGTGAACTTGGCGCTACAAATTCTAAATCAAGACCTAAAATCATGGCACGAACCAACATCATTTTTCCGGCAACATATTTTACTGGCAAACACTGTAGCGCAGTATTTCCGGGTTGTAAATCAAAAAAATTACCCGTGGCGATGGCAGAATTTACCATGGCTTGTTTTTTTACTACCACAGTTTTAGGTTCTCCTGTAGAACCCGAGGTAAACATTTCGATGTAATCTTTACCGTCAAACCAGTCCAAAAGAAAATCTCCTACTGGTTTTTCAAATTCTTCTCCTTCTTTTATAAAACTATACGCCACTCGGCACAAATCATCCTTGTCTAAATGAAATCCGTTTAGCTTAAATTTATTGTGTACATTTTCATAGGTTGGGGTATTCATTATTATCTAATTTTTAAAAATTATACGATGTTATTATCAATTGTTCCCGTTAGTTTTTCTTTCCAATTGGTCCATTTATATTTTTTACTAAAGATAAACAATAGGATTGGGAAAATAATAAAAACCGGGGCTAAAATTTCTGATCCCACTGATGGCATGGAAACGTCTTTCAAAATAGAATTGGTTTGAAAAACCGACCAATCAGAAGTAACGAGCAAAGCGCCAACTAAATTATTTGCCGCATGAAAACCTAGCGCTAACTCCATTCCCTCATCCATCAGCGTAATAATACCCAAGAAAAAACCTGTGCCAATATAATATACCAAGATGATGTAGCCCATTTTTTCCACTTCGGGATTGGCAATATGCATGGTTCCAAAAATTACTGATGTCATGAGTAAGGGTAACCACTTATTTCTTGACAAAAGGGCAAATCCTTGCATTAAATAGCCTCTAAAAATATATTCCTCAGTGCTAGTTTGAATAGGGATTAATACAATTCCAATTAGGACTAGAATTATAAAAGGAATAGGTTTAAAATTGACAACAAAACTTTCGGGATTTGAATAGTACAATGCCGCAATAGATACAATCGTAATCAAACTCCAACTACCGAAAGAAAAAAACACCCTTTTCCAGTCTACCTTTTTACGTGACGTTGTAAGTGATAAAAGCGACTGTTTGTGAAAATATTTAGTAACCAAAAGAAAAGCAATAAAAGCAAATACAAACGAAAGTAAAGCAAGGAAAAGTGTTGTGTTGGGTTCAAGAACAGTCATGATTTCTTGTCCATTTTGCGGCATTCCTTTTCCCGACGAAAATGATTTTACAAAAACGGCTAACAATAAAGGAATTTGCCCAATAACGGATGCAAAAATAACTACAACTGAGCCTATTAAATATTTCCAAAATTTATTTTCGGGTAAAAATCCATTTTCTATGAACATCAGTACTGAAATTTTATTTGGACGAAATTAACTTTTTTCTACCAATAACTATTACTTTGCAAAAAAATATTATGTTAAAAATACTTCACAATCCGCGATGCGGTAAATCCAGAAACTGCTTGGCACTACTTAGAGAAAAAAACAAAGAATTTGAAATAATACACTATTTAGAAAATCGTCTTTCTTGTGACGAAATTACCTCGTTGCTAAAAAAACTTAACTACAAACCAATTGATTTAATCCGTCAAAAAGAAATCGTTTGGAAAGAAAACTTTAAAGGCAAAACACTTACTGATAACGAGATAATACAAGCCATGTCAAAGTTCCCAATACTGATAGAACGACCTATTGTAATTGATGTTGACAAAGCAATAATTGCTAGAGAAGTTCAAAAACTGCATGAATTTATTTAACATTCAGTTGGGAAAGACTTACTGAATAATCTCTTTATATTTGCCCATCCAAAATAATTTGTATATACAAATATGAAAAATTTAAAAAATCTTGCCCCTTTTATTTTATTGTTGTTTTCACTTACTAGTTTCAGTCAACAGCGACCTGCAGGTCCTAAAATTATTGTCACTGGTAGTATTATTGAAGCAGTTAGTCAAAAACCACTCGAGTATGCGACCATAACATTAAAAAACGCTGCAAATCCAAAAATGGTTTTCGGTGGAATAACGGATAATAAAGGAAATTTTTCGGTTGAGATTGCAGCGGGAACATATGACATTATCTTTGAGTTTATTTCTTTTAAGTCTTCAGAAATCAAACAGAAAGAAATTACTTCAAATACAAACCTTGGAAAAATTACTTTAGCTGAAGATGTCACACAATTGAATGAAGTCGTAGTTCGCGCCGAGAGAACGACAGTTGAAATTAAATTAGACAAAAAAGTATATAACGTTGGAAAAGATTTGATGGTTAAAGGTGGAACTGTAAGTGATATTTTAGATAACATTCCTTCTGTAACAGTAGATGTTGATGGAACTATAGCGCTTCGAGGAAATGATAACGTTAGAATACTTATTGATGGAAAACCATCTACAGCAATCAATGTTAGCGATGCTTTGCGTTTAATTCCTGCCGATGCCATTGATAGAGTTGAAGTAATTACAAATCCATCTGCGCGCTACGATGCGGAAGGTGGCGGTGGTTTGTTAAATATTATCTTGAAAAAAGGAAAAACCAATGGTTTAAATGGAACTTTTATAGCCAACACGGGTTTTCCAGACAATCATGGTATCACTGGAAACGTGAATTATAAAACTAACGATGTTAATTTTTTTACTAATCAAGGCTTTTCAAATAGAAATAGTCCTGGTTTTAATAACGTAGACACTGAATATTTAAGTCCTTCTCCTACTTCACCGCTGTTTATATCAGAGCGCAGAAATAATAATCGTTATAGTAATAGCTACAACGGAGGTTTCGGCATGGAATGGTTTATTAACGACAATACTAGTTGGACAAATAGTGTAAATTATAGAAATTCTGAAGGCGCAAATATCACTGATGCCACTTTCACCAATATTTTTGCCAACAACAGTACTTTAATTAGAACACGTGATAATAGAGATACTAACAATGAGGAAAGTATCGAATATAACTCTAACTTCTTAATGAAATTTAAAAGAGATGGACACAAACTTAATGTTGATTATCAATCTTCTTTTAACAGAGAAAATAGTGAGTCCATAATTTTTGATTCTCAATTTCCTAATGCCGCAAGTTTTAATGACCAAACGCAAAACAGAAATTTAATCGCCACTGATTATGTTTTGCCTTTTGGTAAAGGGATGCAATTTGAAGCGGGTTACAGAGGAGAATTTACGGTACAAAGAACCAACGTTGCTATTTTTGAAGATAATGTTTCATTAGAAGATTTGTCAAATATCGTAGAATATCGCGAGTTTGTAAATGCGCTTTACACTCAGTTTGGTTTCAAGAAAAATAAATTTTCTTTTCTTTTCGGATTGCGATGGGAAGACTCAAATATTGAAGTCAACCTTTTAGATCAAAACAACTTTAATGACAAAAAATACAATAACTTTTTCCCTAGTAGTTTTGTTACCTACCAAATTAATGAGGAAAGTAGCACTTCTTTGAGCTACAGCAAAAGAATCCGTCGTCCACGAGGTCGATTTTTAAATCCATCGAGTGATTTTTCGAGTAACATTAATATTTTTCAAGGAAATCCTGACTTAGATCCAGCATTGACTGACGCTATTGACATCGGTTATTTAACCAAGTTTGGTTCCAAAATTACTTTCAACACTTCTATATATGGTAATCGTACTAACGATGTATTTAATTTCGTAAGAAAAGAGTCGGGAGAATTTACTTCAGATGGTATTCCGATTATTTTGTTTTCACCTGTAAACGTTGCTACAGAATACCGTTTAGGTTTTGAATTAAATACCAACTATACACCATTTAAATGGTGGAGATTAAATTATAATTTCAATTTCTTTAGCATCGAAACGCAAGGTGAATTCCGTTATATAGATTTTAATGATAATCCTGTCGTTCAAAATTTAGATAATAAAGCTACATCATGGTCAACGCGACTTACTTCTAAAATAACGCTTCCATACAAGATTGATTGGCAAACCAATATGAACTATGAAGGCAGACAAAGAAACGCACAAGGTTTACGAAGAGGAATATTTGGAGCCAATATTGCCTTAAGCAAAGACGTATTAAAAGACAAAGGCACGATTGCATTCAACGTAAGTGATGTTTTTAACTCAAGAATTAGAGGTGTTGAAACTTTTTTACCAGGAGCGATTGACTCGTTTTCTGAATTCCAATGGAGAGTGAGACAATATACATTATCATTCACTTATCGTTTCAATAAAGCTAAAAATGAAAGAGAGAGAAGACCACGGAATTTCCAAGAAGACGGAGGAGATTTTCCAGGATAACAATACTAAAAAAGCCCCGAATTTCGGGGCTTTTTTATAACAAATAGTATAAGAACTATGCTGTTTGCTCGGCTTCTCTTTTTGCTTTCTTCTCTTGTAAAAATTCTTTAACACCTCCATAAATCCAATAAGGAACAATGAAAGTAATCAAGAAAATCATTAACCAAAAACCGATGGTTAAAATGGTTAAGAACGCTAAGAAACCTAAATACTGTTGAAATTCAAACATGTTTTCCGGAATTTTTTGAATTATACGCAAATGTATAAGTAAAATTTAAGGTTACCAAAAACAAAATCAATTTTTATTAAATAGTTTTTATCCCTAAATTTGCTATACTTTTTTAAAAACAGAATAAATCTTAATTCAAATAGTAAATAAATAATAGTAAACACATAAACACAATGGAATATAGAATTGAAAAAGACACGATGGGCGAAGTAAAAGTTCCTGCCGATAAATATTGGGGCGCACAAACCGAACGCTCTAGAAATAACTTTAAAATTGGTCCTTCAGCATCAATGCCAAAAGAAATTATCGAAGGTTTTGCCTACTTAAAAAAAGCAGCTGCTTATGCTAATTGTGACTTGGGTGTACTTTCTACTGAAAAAAGAGACGCCATTGCTCAGGTATGTGACGAAATTTTGGCGGGACAACACGAGGGAGAATTTCCATTAGTCATTTGGCAAACAGGTTCGGGAACACAAAGCAATATGAACGTTAATGAAGTTATTGCCAATAGAGCACAAGTTTTAGCGGGATTTAAAATTGGTGAAGGCGAAGCAGTGGTAAAAGCTAATGATGACGTGAACAAATCGCAATCTTCAAACGATACGTTCCCAACAGGAATGCATATTGCGTGTTACAAAACTGTGGTAGAAACTACTATTCCTGGTATTGAAAAACTACGAGATACGCTTGAAGCAAAGTCTCGTGAATTCATGAATGTAGTAAAAATTGGGAGAACACATTTAATGGATGCGACACCTATTACCTTAGGACAGGAACTTTCAGGCTATGTTGCTCAATTAAATTATGGATTAAAAGCATTACGAAATTCGTTATCACATCTTTCTGAAGTTGCTCTTGGTGGAACAGCTGTTGGAACGGGATTGAATACTCCTGCAGGATACGATCAAAAAGTAGCAGAATATATTGCACAATTTACTGGACATCCTTTTGTAACGGCACCAAACAAATTTGAAGCATTAGCTTCACACGATGCCATTGTAGAAACGCACGGTGCTTTAAAACAATTGGCCGTTTCACTTAATAAAATTGCAAACGACATACGACTGTTAGCTTCTGGTCCGCGTTCAGGAATTGGAGAAATTCTTATTCCAGAAAATGAACCAGGTTCGTCTATCATGCCAGGAAAAGTTAATCCAACACAATGTGAAGCATTAACAATGGTTTGTGCTCAAGTTATGGGTAACGATGTGGCAATATCAGTTGGAGGAATGCAAGGTCATTATGAATTAAATGTTTTCAAACCGGTTATGGCTGCTAATTTTTTACAATCAGCTAGATTACTTGGTGATGCATGTGTTTCATTTGAAGAACATTGCGCTAGCGGAATTGAACCCAATTATACGAGAATTAACGAACTAGTAAATAATTCTTTAATGCTTGTAACAGCTTTAAATACAAAAATCGGTTATTACAAATCAGCAGAAATTGCTCAAACAGCGCATAAAAATGGAACCACTTTAAAAGAAGAAGCAGTTCGACTTGGTTATGTTTCGGCTGAAGATTTTGATGCTTGGGTAAAACCAGAAGAAATGGTTGGAAATTTGACTAATTAAAAGAAATAGCGTAAATACTCAGAAATAAAATGGTGTGGTTATGAAGAAGTTGCTTTTTACTTTGATTTGTTTTTATAGCTCATTAACTATTTCAGCTCAATCAGGGTATGAAATTACTATCAATCTTAAAAATTGCACGGACAGCTTAGCTTACTTGACTTTTTACCGATTTGATAAAACACTGATTAAAGATACTTGTACTACAATCAAAAATGGCAAAATAGTTTTTAAAGGAAAAGAGAAACTAGATAAAGGTGTTTACTCTCTTGTTAGTCAACAAAAATCAATACTTTTTGATTTTTTTATTGATGACGACACACAACAACTTGAAATAAATTCAGAGTATGGAGCCAATGTTATGACTGAACTCTCGGCAACAAATTCAAAAAGACAAAACGATTTTTTTTCTTACATCAGGTATATTACCCAACAAAACAAAGAATTTATTGAGCTTAAGCAAAAAAAAGAATTAAAAACGAAGCAAGATACTTTATCACTAGCCGAAATTCAGAAAACGTTTGAACAACGTATTTTAGATTATGAAGAGAAATTTATTGAAAATAATAAAGGAACGATACTTGGTGATGTGATGAATTTGAAAATGGAGAAGATTTTAAAAAATGTTCCCAAAGCATCCAATGGTAGACCTGATAGTTTACAAGTTTTCAAATATTATAAAACTCATTATTGGGACAATGTTGATTTTAAACAGGAGTCAATTATCCGAAATCCATTTTTCTTCAATAAATTAAACCGTTATTTCGAAAAAGTAGTCGTTACACATCCTGACTCGGTTTCAGTAGAGGTTGACAGACTGTTAGCAAAAACTACATATCAGAGTTTAGTCTACAAGTTAATGCTTGCACATTTTACTTATACTTATGAAACCTCTAAAATCATGGGATTTGATAAAATATTTGTACATATTGTGGACACTTATTTTAAAACTGGCAAAGCCAATGGTATTTATGATGATCCCGAAGTGGTTCAAAAAATTATAAAGCGAGCCGAAAAACTCCGACCACTTCTTGTGGGTGCAAAAGCACAAGAATTAATGATGATTAAAGCAGATGACTTTGATAAAATGAAGGCGATGGGATTTGAAAATGCTAAGAACAGCGAGGAAATGACTAAAGTGTTTTACGCCAATGTCAATCAGGTCAATAAAATGTGGGTCAAACTTAGTGAGGTGAAAGCAGAGTATACTATTCTTGTTTTTTGGGATGTAGACTGCGGCCATTGTCAAAAAGAAATTCCTGTTCTTGTAAAAAGTTATAATGAATTATTACAAGAGAAGAAAGATGTTAAAGTTTTCAGCGTATATATGCAACATGAAGGTGAAAAATATTTGAAATACATAGCTGATAATAAATTACCGTTCATCAATGTTTATGACGGCGCACATTATAACAATGCGGTCGAAAAATATGATGTCTACTCTACTCCTGTTATCTACATTTTAGATAAAAATAAAACTATTTTGGCTAAACGAATTGACGCTAATAAAGTGACTATGATTATCAAAGCTATTGAAACCGAAATCAAAAACAAGAAATAATGAAAAATCAACTTGACCTTACGACTTTAACAAAAGAAGAACTTGAGAAAAGAGCTAAGTCCACAAAATTTGTTACTGGTATATTATTGGGTTCAATTATTATACAATTTTGCAGCAGGTGTTTATTTAACTATACTTAAAGGATTTAATGTGTTTTTAATTATACCAGTAGCATTTTTACCGCTGATTATTCTGAACTTCAATAATCTAAAAAAAATCAAAGAAGAAATCGCAAAAAGGAATGTTTAGTTATTCTTTAACTTCATTTTGTTGAAATTTAGTGCGCTTACTTCCTTCATACATTTCATATTTTACTAATCGCGCTTCTAAACTTCCGTTGAAAAGTTTAATTTTACGTGATGGTCTCAAACCTACAAATTTTAAAGCTTCCAAATTTGCAGTAATAAACCAAGCGTTAGTATTTGGATAATTATTCTTCAACGTATCGCCAATTTCTCTATAAAAACGCTCCAAGTCAATATCCAATCGTTCACCATATGGAGGATTAAAAACCATATGTAATGGCCCAGCAGTTTCTTTTTTGGTGTCAAAAAAATTTGCTTGTGCTACAGTAATATAATCATCCAAATTGGCATTCTGAATATTGTCTTTCGCTTTTTGAATGGCACTTGGTGCTTTGTCGTAACCTAGGATTTTGTGATGGAATTCTTTCGTGCCCTTCATCAAAGCATCGATAATTTGATCAAACAAATCGTTATCCCAATCGTTCCATTTTTCAAAAGCAAACTCCTTTCGGTTAATATTTGCGGGGATATTACAGGCAATCATCGCTGCTTCGGTTAAAATTGTTCCTGAACCACACATTGGGTCTAGAAAATCAGCACTTCCATCCCAACCTGATAGTAACAACATACCAGCTGCTAACACTTCGTTTATGGGTGCAATATTTGTTGCCGTTCTATAACCTCGATGATGTAAAGAAGCACCAGAGGTATCGAGCGCAACCGAAACTTGATCTCTATCAATGCGAATATTTATTCTTACATCAGGAAAATCTTTGTCAATACTGGGACGTTGTCCCACTTTGTCCCGAAACTGGTCTACAATCGCATCTTTTGCTTTTTGTGAAACAAATTGCGAATGTTTAAAATTATCCGAATGAATTGTAGTATCAATAACAAAAGTTTGGCTCTGATTAAGATACTTTGACCAATCAATTCCCTGAATTCCTTTGTATAAATTTTGTTCGTTGGTAGCTCTAAAATAATAAATCGGTTTCAGGATTTTCAAAGCGGTTCGCAAGGATAAATTAGCTTTATACATAAATCCTTTATCACCTTTAAAACTAACAGCGCGCGTTCCAATTTCTACTTCTTGTGCGCCTAATTGCTGTAACTCTTTTGCTAGTATTTCCTCAAAACCAAAAAAAGTTTTGGCCACCATTTTAAAATTCTCCATTTTCCAATATCAATTACAATAGCAATATCAATTTTCAAATTGCTATAACTTCGGCAAAAATACACTAATTTTGCGGGCGAAGAATTCATTTCAAAAGATTAAATGTCAGAAACAACAAATTCTAAATCCGAAAATTGGTATGCCTCTTGGTTTGATACGTCTTATTACCACATTTTATATAAAGACAGAAACTATCGTGAAGCACAAATCTTCATGGATAACCTCACGCATTATTTAAACTTGCCCGAAAAAGCCAAAGTACTGGATTTAGCTTGTGGAAAAGGTCGTCATGCAATCTATTTAAATCAATTAGGATTTGATGTCGTTGGCGCCGATTTATCGGAAAACAGTATTGCTGAAGCCAATAAAAACGCGAATGAAACACTACACTTTGTAGTTCATGACAAACGTGAACCTTTTAAAGAAAAATTCGATGCTATCTTTAATTTGTTTACAAGTTTTGGTTACTTTGAGAAGGAAGAAGACAATTTAAAAACACTGATAGCAATAAAGGAAAGCCTTTCGGAATATGGTTTTGCTGTAATCGATTTTATGAATGTCCATACGGTTCTTGCTAATTTAATTCCAAATGAAATTAAGGAAATTGACGGTATCGTATTTACTATCAATCGCTATGAACAAAATGGCTTTATTATTAAAGAAATTGATTTTGAAGACAAAGGTCAAAAGTTTCATTTTGAAGAAAAAGTAAGAGCATATACCTTGGAAGATTTTCAATCCATGATGGATAAATCGGGAATATTTTTATTAGATACTTTTGGCGATTATAAGTTAAAAAAATACCAAAAAAATACAAGCGAACGATTGATTATGATATTCAAATAAATGAATTACATACTTCCTTTATTTTCAGTTATTTTAGGCTACTTAATTGCATTAGTGATTAAACCAAAAAAACGAAGTAATCTTAAATTACTATTGGCGTTTAGTGGTTCGTTTTTGTTATCGCTCACCGTCATGCATTTGTTGCCCGAAGTGTATGAAAGTAATGACAGCAAGATTGGTATCTTTATCATGTGCGGCATTTTATTCCAAATAATTTTAGAATTTTTTTCCAAAGGCGCAGAACATGGACACGTTCACGGACATGATAAAATGACACAACTTCCATGGTTATTATTTATCAGTTTATGTATTCATGCGTTTTTGGAAGGATTTCCAGTAGGACATCATCATCATTTGGCATACGGAATTGCGATTCACCACTTACCTATTGCCATTATATTGACCACTTTTTTTATCAACGCCGAATTAAATAAAATAGCTTTGTTTTTCTTTATGCTCATTTTTGCAATAATGACACCATTGGGAACATTATTTTCGGAAATTTTTCCTGCATTAAATAAATATTATCTCCAAATTACAGCAGTAGTAATTGGAATTTTATTTCATATTTCTTCCACCATCATTTTTGAAAGCAGTGAAGGACACAAATTTAATATTGCTAAAGTTTCCATGATTATTTTTGGAATTTTGTTAGCTTGGATTTTGTAAATTTGAATTTAATTTTTAATCAAAACAATATGGGACTATTTTCAGCTTTAATGGGAAATGCGGGTGCAGTTGACCAGCAAACATTACAAAAAGAGTATGGTAAATTATTAATTGAAGGCGAAACAATTGAATTGGGTTTTAAGCTAATCAGAGACACCTTTATTTTTACTAACAAAAGATTAATTCTTATTGAAAAACAAGGAATTACAGGTAGTAAAGTAGAATATAAATCAATTATTTATAAGAGCATTTCAAGATTTAGTGTGGAAACTGCAGGAACATTTGATTTAGAAGCCGAACTAAAAATTTGGGTTTCAAGTGAAACAAATCCAAGCATTGTGAAACAATTCAACAAATCGGTTAATGTTTATGATGTTCAAAATATTTTGGCTCATCATGTTTTAAAATAGTATAATGAATTTCACGAAAACCACCGAACAATCTTCTCGCTACGAACATTTAGAAAAAATGTCGGTTCATGATTTGTTAACCAAAATCAATACCGAAGACAAAACTGTTCCTCTAGCAGTTGAAAAAGCTTTGCCACAAATTGAAACTTTGATTACTGAAGTGGTTAAAAAAATGAAAATGGGCGGACGACTTTTCTATATTGGTGCTGGAACTTCGGGAAGGCTTGGAATTGTTGATTCTTCGGAATGTCCACCGACATTTGGTGTTCCGTTTGACTTAGTTAATGGCATAATTGCAGGTGGCGATAAAGCTATTCGTCGCGCGGTGGAAAATGCGGAAGATAATATTACCCAAGCTTGGATTGATTTGCAAGAACAAAATATTGGTGAGAATGATGTGGTAATTGGTATCGCTGCATCGGGAACAACACCTTATGTTATTGGTGGATTGCAAAAATGCCATGAAAATAATATTGTTACAGGTTGTATTACCTGCAACGAAGGAAGTCCGTTAGCTTTATTAGCTCAATTTCCTGTAGTTGTTGTTGTTGGTCCAGAATTTGTAACAGGAAGCTCGAGAATGAAAGCTGGTACGGCACAGAAATTAGTACTGAACATGATTTCCACGACAACCATGATACAACTAGGAAAGGTAAAAGGCAATAAGATGGTTGATATGCAATTGAGCAATGACAAATTAGTAGATCGCGGTGTGAAAATGATTATGAGTGAAATTCCATTAGATTATGAAAAAGCTTCTGAATTGTTAAAAGAATTTGGTAGCGTTAGAAAAGCAATTCAAAATTTTAATAAGTAAAAACGATGAAAAAAGTTATAGTCTTGGGTCTTTTATTTTTTACAACAGCAATTTTTTCCCAACAAATTACTTACAAGAAAGGGAAGTTTTATATAAAAGGTGAACAAATTTCTAGTCGTGAAACGAGAGAATTATTAGCAACCAACGTAAAATCTGCCACATTATTTAAACAAGCTAAATCCAAAGAAGGTTTGGGTGGTTTTGTTCTTGGCCTTGGTATTGGGTTAACTGTTGGCGATTTAGCCATTGGCTTATTTTCTGATAAAAAGTATCCAAGTGGATTGACGTATGCTGGTATTGGCGCGATTGCCGTTTCAATACCCATACTATCTGGGAGAAAAAAACGAATAGAAGAAGCCATTATGGAATATAATAAAGATCATCAAAACAACACTTTGGGTTTCAAAAATAGCTTTTCCGTCAGTGCAATTGGCAATCAAAACGGACTTGGACTTCAAATAAAATTTTAATATGCCTACCAAAAGACAATTAATTGAAAAAGGAGCAAAATTTATGCTCTATTCATTGCCGTTAATGTTCATTGGTCCAAGTGTAATTTATAATGCTTTCATCAATAAACAAAACATATGGCATTATTTGGTGTTAGCCATTGGAATTTTTATATGTTTATCAGCCGTATATTTATTGTTTAAAGGAATAAAAACAATCACAGATGCACTTTTTCAATCGTAATACTTTAATTATTCATAAATACCAATAGCCACACTTTTTAAAAAAAAATATATTCCCAAAATGAAAAAAAACATACTACTACTGCTTTCTTTCTTTATGTTCTCATGTTCAAACAAAGAACGAAAGTGCCAAGATTTTAAAACAGGAAAATTTGTCTTCACACAAGAAATTAACGGTAAGAAACTAAGCTCAACTTTTACTCGAACAGCGGACTTACAAATAGAGACTTTCAATGGAAAAACGGATACCGCAACAGTGCGATGGGTTAACGATTGTGAGTTTGTGCTTCAAAAATTGCATCCTAAGACAATGAATGAAAAAAAAGCAATACATATGACTATTTTATCATCTGATGAAAATGGCTATACTTTTGAATACTCATTTGTTGGCGATGGAAGAAAACAACGCGGACGTGTAACAAAACAAGAATAAAAGACCTTATTTACATATAATTAATTTACTCAAATGGAAGTATTTTTAGATCCTAGTGCGTGGGTTGCGCTTTTAACATTAACTTTTTTAGAAATTGTTTTAGGTATCGATAACATTATTTTTATTTCAATTGTTACCGGCAAATTGCCCGTTGAAAAACGTAAAAAAGCAACACAAATTGGTTTATTCTTAGCCATGTTTATGCGAATAGCTTTGCTATTTGGAATTACATTGCTAATTGCCATGAAAGCACCATTTTTTAGTTTTGATCTTGGTTGGTTTAGTGCGAGTTTTACAGGTCAGGCAGTAATTCTTTTTCTCGGAGGTATTTTTCTAATTTATAAAAGTACCAAAGAAATTCATGAAAAAGTAGACCATAAAGGAGAAGAGGAAAAAGACATGAAAACTTCGGCAACCAAATCATTCAGCAATGTAATTGTTCAGATATTATTAATCGACTTAATTTTTTCTGTAGATAGTATTTTAACTGCGGTCGGAATGACCAATGGTGTAACTGGTGCTTTATATATTATGATTACTGCTGTTGTTATTTCAGTTGGCGTTATGATGCTTTTTGCGGTTCCTGTTGGCAATTTTGTCAATAAAAATCCATCAATTCAAGTTCTAGGTTTGGCCTTTTTAATTTTAATTGGATTTATGCTAATTACTGAAAGTATGCATTTGTCGAATGCATCGCTACTTGGAGAACATGTAGGCGTTGTTCCAAAAGGTTATCTATACTTTGCCATCGCATTTTCGCTAGCAGTAGAAGTTATCAATATGAAAATGCGAAAGAAAAAACAGTAAAATTCTTAAATTATATATTGTAAAATGTCCCAAAAGTTTATTGCTTTTTGGGACATTTTTTTATTTACCGAGAACTACGATAATCCCGAAATTTTGCCGTCAATATCAATATCAATTTTTTCCGCATTGGGAAACGAAGGTAAACCTGGCATTCGCATAACATCGCCTAACAACGGAATAATAAATCCTGCACCGCTGGCAATTTCAAACTCTCTTACCGTAATTGAAAAATTAGTTGGTCTGCCTAGTAACTTTTCATTATCCGAAAAACTCGATGGTGTTTTTGCCATACAAACGGAAAAAGCATTAAATCCTAAGTCATTAATCATTTTTAACTGAGTTCTAGATTTAGATGAAAATTCAACTCCTGCAGCACCGTAAATTTCAGTAGCAATAGTTTTGATTTTATGCTCTAAACCATCAGTTGTTTTGTACAATGGCTTGTAATTATTGTTTAATGAATTCGCGGCTTCAACTACTTGCGCTGCCAACTTTGCCGCACCTTTTCCGCCATCTGCAAAAGCAGTGCTGACTATAGCATTAACACCTTTAGATAAGCATAATGCTTTCAATTTTTCATATTCGTCACTTGTGTCATCTGGAAAAGCGTTGATACAAACCACAGGATTGATACCAAACTTTTGAATGTTTTCAATGTGTTTTTCAAGGTTACAAAATCCTTTTTCAATTGCAAAACTATCAGTTGAATTCAAACTTTCTTCACCCAAACCAGAATGATATTTTATCGCTTTAATCGTCGCAACAATAACTACCACATCGGGTTTTAGTCCTGATTGCCCGCACTTGATATGAAAGAATTTTTCCGCACCCAAATCGGCACCAAAACCAGCTTCGGTTACTACATATTCTCCTAATGATAATCCCATTTTAGTAGCAATAACCGAATTTGTTCCTTGCGCAATACTGGCAAATGGACCACCATGCAAAATAGCTGGATTGCCTTCTAATGTTTGCACTAAATTGGGTTTCAAAGCGTCTTTTAAAAGTACGGCCATCGCTCCTACTACATTTAAATCTCTGGCAAAAATGGCTTTCCCATCGATTGATTTGCCTACAAAAATATTTCCTAATCGTTTTTTTAAATCTTCCAAATCTTTAGAAAGACATAAAATAGCCATCACTTCAGAAGCAGGCGTAATATTAAAACCGTCTTCACGCATGGTTCCATTTGCTTTTCCACCAACTCCAATGATAATTTGGCGCAATGACCTGTCATTCATATCCATAACACGTTTCCACGCGATGGATTTTGGATCTAAATGCAAAGAAGATTTAGGATTTTGAAGATGATTATCAATAATTGCCGACAACAAATTGTTGGCTTTTTCAATAGCAGAAAAATCACCTGTAAAATGCAAATTAATATCTTCCATCGGGATTACTTGAGCAAAACCTCCACCAGCTGCGCCACCTTTTAGCCCAAAAACAGGTCCAAGTGAAGGTTCGCGTAAAACAGCAATCGCTTTTTTGCCAATTGTATTTAATCCGTCGGTTAAACCAATCGTCATAGTCGTTTTGCCTTCACCATATTTGGTTGGTGACATCGCAGTGACCAATATTAATTTTCCTTGTGGATTTTCTTTTTGAAGATGCAATGGAAGTTTAGCCTTGAATTTACCATAATACTCCAAATCATCCTCGGTAACGTTAATCTTACTTGCAATTTCTTTGATGTGGCTTATTGTTGCGTTTTGTGCAATTTCAATATCGGAGGGAATTTTTGACATCTTAAGACTTTTTTTTAGAACCTAATCAACTATTTTTTTACTGTAAACCTACAAAGATATACATCAACGAATAGCATTTCTTGATATGCTCAAAAATAATTTTAAAAAATTATGTAACAATTTAAACGCTATTGAATCCAAAGTGAAACTTTAAAAAAAATATCATGAAAACAAAATTAGTATTACTCGTAATTTTAACTGTGCTAAATACCCAATTTTCAATTGCACAAAAGTCTTTTTCTGTTTCTGTAAAAGGTAAAGGCGAACCAATTTTATTATTTCCCGGTTTTGGCTGTACCGGTGAATTATGGAATGAAACTGTTGAAGAATTGTCAAAAACAAATGAATGTCATATTTTTACTTTTGCAGGTTTTGGAACTGTACCTCCAATTGAAACACCATGGTTTACAACAATAAAAAATGAACTTATAAGTTATGTAAAAGATAAAAAATTACACAAACCCACACTTTTAGGACATAGTTTAGGTGGAACTTTAAGTCTTTGGCTAGCATCAACTGAAACAGAACTGTTTAAAAAAGTAATTTTAGTTGATGCTCTACCTGCGTCTGCAGCGTTAATGATACCAAATTACAATGGTGAAATCATTGAATATGATAATCCTCAAAGCAAAATGATGCTTGAAATGGATAAAAACAGTTTTGAAGCGATGAATTCACAATCTATACCTTTTATGTGTTTAAATAAAGAAAAGCATAAAATCATTACTTCATGGATGAATATGGCGGATCGAAAAACATATGTATACGGATATATTGATATGCTAAACTTAGATTTGAGAAAGGAAATTTCAAAAATCAAAATTCCTGTTGTAATTTTAGCTGCAACATCCCTTGGTTTAGATATTGTAAAAAACACTTACACAGCTCAATACCAAAATTTACCTTCTGTACAAATATATTATGCTGAAAATGCAGCTCACTTTGTAATGTATGATCAGCCTGATTGGTTTATCAAAAATGTAAAACTAGCGCTAAAGTAAAGTGGAAAAAGAAGAACAGTTCAATCAAATTTTTAATGACCATTATCATAAAGTATTCCGACTTTGCAAAGGATATTTCAATGGTGATACCAATAATGCAGACGATGCAACACAGGAAATTTTTATTAAAGTGTGGCAAAAACTCGAAACATTTAGAAAAGAATCGAGTATTAGTACCTGGATTTATAGAATAACCGTAAACACTTGCTTACTCTATTTGCGAAAAGAAAAATCTAAAAAAGAGATAGCCACTCCATTTTTTCCAAGTCAAACAGAAGAAAAATATTCAGATGAAAAAGAAATACAATTGCAAAAAATGTATGACTGCATTCAAAGATTAGATGAAACAGGAAAGATTATTATTCTAATGATTTTGGAAGGAATTGAATATAAAGAAATAGCTGATGTAGTAGGTTTAAGCGAGGAAACGCTCAGAGTGAGAATTCATCGAATTAAAAAAAGTTTAACTCAATGTACACAATTATGAAAACATTTGAAAATTTACAAGATATTTGGAATCAACAACCCGCATCGAATATCACTAAAACTAGTGCCGAATTAATAAAAAAAGGTGAAAACCACATAAAAAAAGTAAAGTCAAATCATATAGGAACAATAGCAATTATTGGGACTACTACTGTACTTTTAATCGCTTATTTTATTTGGATAGCTAAATACTCATTTACAATTTTCACAACAGGATTAAGTTTAATGATTTGTACAATGCTTTTGCGAATTATTTTAGAATTGATAAGTATTAAAAAATTTAATGCTTTAAAGATTGAAACATCGTTATTAGAGTATAGTAAAAATGCAGCATCTTTTTACACATGGAGAAAAAGTATTCATTTCATAGCAACGCCAATAATTTATATAGTTTATACAATTGGATTTTCGTTATTAATACCAACGTTTCATGAACAATTTTCCACACCTTTTTTTATCTATCTGCTAGTTAGCGGTTACGGATTTTTAATCGTATTTGGATTTTTTCTACGAAGAAAATTAAAACATGAAATGAGCATTTTATCATTCTTAAAAAATATTGAATAATTGAAAAGCCTTTCGCATTGAAAGGCTCTTTAGTACAATTATTCCAATGATAATGTTATCTGACCATCATCATCTGTCTCCGTTTGAATATCTTCTGAAATAGTAGTTTCATGTGTTACTTCCATTTGTTCTGGTTGAACTTCTTCTGGTTCTTCAAACGGTAATGATTCTAGTAAATTCACTTGTTTTAGTTTATCCGCAGTCAACTGATTACCTAAAGCTTTAATTCCTTTAATCGAAATAAATTGTTCCAAATCAATAGTTTGACTTTCTTTTTGAACGCCTTTTACTTTGGCAAAAACAATTTCGGCAACTGGTCGCCAATCGGTAGAAACAATTTCCAATTGTGATTTTTCATGTTCCGTAATGAAGATTTCTTCCTTGTTTTCGTTTTCCACTAAGAAACGTTTTATAAAATAACGCTCTTTCTCGCCATCATAATAAATCGCAGAAATCGGCTTCTTTGGATTCCATTTTTCCATTACAACAATATCTTCATCAAAATGCGTAGTCAATTCTGGAATAATCGTTTTCAATTTCCCCGATTGATTGATTAAAAGCAATCTATCATTTGGTCTAAATTCGCCAAGCAATTCGCCGCGTCCATCTACATTTAATCGCTGAACGGTATCGTCAAACCATACTTTTCTTGGTCGCAACGTGGAAATTCCTTTTTCCTTCAGTTCAATTTTCTTAATTGGATATTTAGTAACTGTATTTCCTCTTGAAGCTCTTCCTTTAATAGCAATATCAGAAAAATCGACATCCCATTTTAGTTTTTTCACGCTTCCTACTTGACGCAGTAAGATAGTGACAACTTCTGCTTCACCATTTGGATTATCCGAAAAATAAAGCACTTGCGAACCTGCTTTTTCCTGCGTTAAATCATAAAATTTATCACGAGTAACTCCCGAAACATTGAAACGCTTGATAAACGCCGAACCATTTTTACCATCACGATAAATCATGTTGTAAATCGTTCTTTTATCGTTTTTATCAAAAACCGCAATGTGAATAATGTCTTTTCCAACGAATTTTTTATCATCTACTTTGGAAACCATCATTTTTCCATCGCGCAGAAACACGATAACATCATCAATATCAGAACAATCGGCAACGTATTCGTCTTTCTTTAAACCTGTTCCAAAGAAACCTTCTTCTTTGTTTACATAAAGTTTAGTGTTTCGCAGAACCACTTTCGTAGCTTCAATCGTGTCGAAATTTCGTAGTTCCGTTTGGCGTTCGCGACCTTTACCGTATTTGTCTTTCAGTTTTTGGAAGAAATCAATCGCAAAATCAATTATATTGGCTAAATGATGTTTCACTTCTTCCATTTCAGCTTCCAATTTTGCAATGGCATCATCAGCTTTATCCGAGTCGAAACGTGTAATACGAATCATTGGAATTTGCGTTAATTTCTGCAAATCGTCATCGTTAATTTCTCTGACAAACGATTTTGAAAACGGTTTAAAACGTTCATACATATAAACATTCAACGATTCTCTATCCGAATACAATTTGAAATCGATGTACATTTCTTCACGAATGAATATTTTTTCTAAGGTAGAAAAATGCCATTTATTTTCGAGTTCGTCCAACTGGATTTCCAATTCACGTTTGAGTAAATCAACCGTTCTATGCGTTGAAATTTTCAACATATCTGTAACACCAATAAACAACGGTTTGTGGTTTTCAATCACACAACCCAATGGCGCAACCGATGTTTCACAAGCCGTGAAAGCATACAACGCATCTATCGTTTTATCAGGAGAAACACCAGGTGGAAGATGAATTAAAATCTCAACTTCGGCAGCGGTATTGTCTTCGATTTTTTTAATCTTTATTTTTCCTTTTTCATTGGCTTTCAGTATACTATCAATTAGAGTTGAAGTATTAGTTGAAAAAGGAATTTGTGTAATTACCAAGGTTTGCTTGTCCAATTGACCAATCTTAGCACGAACACGAACTCGTCCGCCACGCATTCCGTCATTGTAATTGGAAACATCAGCAATTCCAGCTGTTGGAAAATCTGGAAAAAGTGTAAATGGTTTTCCTTTCAAAACTTTAATCGAACAATCGATTAATTCATTGAAATTGTGTGGCAATATTTTGGTAGATAAACCAACGGCAATTCCTTCAGCACCTTGAGCCAAAAGCAACGGAAATTTTACCGGAAGATTAATTGGTTCTGCTCTTCTACCGTCATAAGAAACACCCCATTTTGTAATTTTCGGCGAATACAAAACATCATGACCAAATTTCGAAATACGCGCTTCGATGTAACGTGAAGCCGCAGCACTATCGCCAGTCAAAATGTTTCCCCAGTTTCCTTGCATGTCGATAATCAAATCCTTCTGTCCGATTTGCACCATCGCATCACCAATACTAGCATCACCATGCGGATGATATTGCATCGTATGTCCAACGATATTCGCTACTTTATTGTAACGACCATCGTCCAACTCTTTCATGGAATGCATAATACGACGTTGAACCGGTTTGAAACCATCTTCAATGGCAGGAACTGCGCGTTCCAAAATCACATAAGAAGCATAATCCAAAAACCAATCTTTGTACATTCCTGTAACTTTGGTGATGGTATCTTCTGGATTTTCGTCGTTTTCGTAAAAATGACTACCAGTCGAAGGACGAATTACGTCTTCAAAACCTTCTTCTAAGGAATCATCGTTTGTAGAGTCATTCAACTCGTCGTTACTTTCTTCTTCGTTGATGTTATCTTCTTCTTCGTCTTTCATGTTTTTTGTAGCACAATGTTATTCAAAGTTTTCACAATGTTTCTCAATGCTTTTTTCTTTGTGCGACTTTGTGAAATACATTGCGATGCTTTGTGAAACTTATATTATAGTATTAATCTTTTTATTCCGTCTTTTAATGATTTTTTATAAAAATTTAAAAGTAATCCCAAGTTACATTCTGAAAGCCGCATGTAAGTTAAACATTGAGCTGTGTGTTCAATTGTAAAATCTTCAACTACTTTTAAATCAATAATTACTTTATTATTTACAATAATATCAACTCTATAACCGCAATCCATTTTTATATCTTCATAAATTACTGGAAATGCTTTCTCTTGTTGAACATCTAATCCGTATTTCGTCAATTCGTAAGCTAAACATTCTCTGTATACTTTTTCCAGTAATCCTGAACCTAATTTTGTATGAACTCTGTATGCACAATCTAAAATTATTCGGCTAATTTCATTTTCTTCAGTCATATTTTTTATATCACAATATTATACTAAGTTTTCACTATGTTTCGCAATGTTGAAAATTGTCTTTGCGTGACTTTGTGTTAAACATTGTGAAACTTCGTGCTCCTAACAACTACTTCTCCACAACATCCAACTCCACTTTCAAATTATTGATAATAAAATCTTGTCTGTCTGGTGTATTTTTCCCCATGTAAAATTCTAATAAGGTTTCGATAGAAGTTGCTTTGTCTAACATAACTGGATCTAATCGAATGCTTTCGCCAATGAAATGCTTGAACTCATCGGGTGAAATTTCTCCCAAACCCTTAAATCGAGTGATTTCGGGTTTTGGTTTTAACTTTTCGATAGCATCAACACGTTCTTGTTCGCTGTAGCAATAAATCGTTTCTTTTTTATTTCGCACACGGAATAATGGCGTTTGCAAAATGTATAAATGTCCGTCTTTGATTAATTCGGGGAAAAACTGCAAGAAAAACGTAATCAATAATAATCGAATGTGCATACCATCAACATCGGCATCGGTAGCAATTACGATATTATTGTATCGCAAATCGCCCATGTCTTCTTCAATATCCAAAGCGGCTTGAAGCAAGTTGAATTCTTCGTTTTCATACACAATTTTTTTGGTCATTCCATAGGAATTCAGCGGTTTTCCACGCAAACTAAAAACGGCTTGCGTGTTCACATCACGACTTTTAGTAATAGATCCCGAAGCCGAATCTCCTTCGGTGATGAAAAGCGTACTTTCTAAACTTCGAGGATTTTTGGCATCGGTTAAATGCACACGACAATCGCGCAATTTTTTATTGTGAAGACTGGCTTTTTTGGCTCGGTCTTTGGCTAATTTTCTAATTCCTGATAATTCTTTTCGCTCACGTTCGGCTTGAAGGATTTTACGAAGTAATAAATCGGCTGTTTCGGGATTTTTATGTAAAAAATTATCGAGTTTGGTTTTGATAAAGTCGTTTACAAACGTTCGCACTGTTGGACCATTCGGACCAATATCGGTTGAACCTAACTTGGTTTTGGTCTGACTTTCAAAAACGGGTTCTTCTACTTTTACAGAAACCGCAGAAACTATCGATTTGCGAATATCCGAAGCTTCAAAAGGTTTGTTGTAAAACTCTTTTATCGTTTTTACAATCGCTTCACGAAAAGCACCCAAATGCGTCCCACCTTGCGTTGTATTTTGTCCGTTTACGAACGAATGGTATTCTTCAGAATATTGTGATTTACTGTGGGTTAATGCAATTTCTATATCATCACCTTCGAGATGAATGATTGGATATTGCATGTCTTCCTCTGTAATGGTTTCTTCCAATAAATCTTTTAAACCAAACTCCGAAACGTATTTTTCACCATTGTAATAAATCGTTAAACCACGATTTAAATAACAGTAATTTTTGAGCATTTTGATGATATACTCATTTCGGTATTTGTAATTTTTGAAAATGGTTTCATCGGCTACGAAAGAAACTTTGGTTCCTTTTCGCTTAGTTGATTCGGTTACATCTTCTTCGAGAGTAAGATTTCCAGCGGAAAATTCAGCCGCTTTTTGTTGGTTATCACGAACTGATTCTACACGAAAATAATTGGACAACGCGTTAACAGCTTTCGTACCAACTCCATTCAAACCAACCGATTTTTTAAAGGCTTTGGAATCGTATTTTCCTCCTGTATTCATTTTGGAAACTACGTCAACGACTTTCCCTAGCGGAATTCCACGACCATAATCGCGAACGGTTACCATTTTATCTTTGATAGTTACTTCAATCACTTTTCCTGCACCCATGACAAACTCATCGATACAGTTGTCCATCACTTCTTTGAGAAGAATATAAATACCATCGTCAGGCGAAGAACCATCGCCTAGCTTTCCGATGTACATTCCTGGTCGCATTCGGATGTGTTCTTTCCAGTCGAGTGAACGAATATTATCTTCGTTGTATTGTGTTTCTTGAGTCATTTTAAAAACTATCGATTTTAACTACGTTCAGTTCGGTTTGTGCTTTCTACACAAACCTCGGGTGTGCTAATATAGTGGAAAACGAGCGTTTTTAAAAGTCGGTTACTAAGAAGTTATTAAGAATGATATTGACAAAAATTATGGATAATGACGAAAAATTCCGCTATCGGTAACGGTCCAAAGCGCTGCTTTTTGATTAGCTGCTTTTAAGGCTTGATTTGACCAAGAATTGCAAGTATAAAACAGCGAGTAGCTTCCGTTAGCTTCATAAAACACATCATTTTTTCCATAAACGGCATTGGTTTCAATTTTTTGGAATTCGCCTGATTTCGATTGAAAAGATTCGTTGATGAAAGAAATTAATTTGGTGTAATTTTCGGGAGAAATCAGCAACTTTTTGCAAGAAGCATTCTCATTCATAGTTTTATAAAATGTAACATGCATTGCTGAAGAACTCAATCCTGAGGCAGCTTTCAACGCTGTACTGACTTTTAAATCAGCCCAAGTTGGCGTTTCTAAATAAAAACCTTTGTCGCCCCAACCCAAAGCAACATAATTATGAGTAGTATCTTTGGCAATGGTATGTTCAAATTTCAATTGGTTACTCCAATCTTCATGTTCGTTTTTTAATGGTAAAACTATATCAGTATGAACACCGTTGGTTAAAATATAGATTGGAATTTCTTTTTGATTTTCTGTTATGCCATTATTCACTGAAATTAAAGGTAACGAAAGCATAATCAAAACATAAGAAATCAATACTAGAATGAAAATGGCGACATATTTTAGAAGTTTTTTTATAATTTTCATGGTTATATTTTTCGATGATTAGTCAAATTTTATGCCAAAAAATAAGGTTTATTTTTGAAACCTAAAGATTGTGATTTCTCCTTCGTCGAAATGACAAAACTGGCGATTAAATTAGTTTGCCCCAGATTAAAATGGAAAGCATTTTGCAGTTTTGCTGCCTGATTTTCTTAAAATAAAATAGCGACTAGCAGAAGCTCATTTTATTTTTTAGAAAATGGCGCAAAACAAAAAATCTTGGAATGAAAAGCTGGAAAAAGGCACAAAAAAACCGCAAAATCTCTTTTACGGTTTATCTATATTCTATATTCTTTTCTCTATTTTTGAAAACTACACATTAAAACGGAAATGCATCACATCGCCATCTTTCACTATATATTCTTTTCCTTCTACGCGAAGTTTTCCAGCTTCTTTGCATTTAGCTTCTGAACCATAATTGGCATAATCCTCGTAAGAAATAACCTCAGCGCGAATAAATCCTTTTTCAAAATCAGTATGAATAACTCCTGCGGCTTTTGGTGCTGTATCGCCAATTTGGATTGTCCATGCTCGAACTTCTTTTACACCAGCTGTAAAGTAGGTTTGCAGTTTTAATAATTTATAGGCCGCACGAATGAGAACAGATGAACCAGGTTCAGTAAGTCCCATGTCTTCTAGAAAAGCTTGACGTTCTTCATAGCTTTCTAATTCGGTAATGTCAGCTTCAGCACCAACCGAAAGTATAATCACTTCGGAATCTTCATCTTTTACTAATTCACGAACTTGGTCAACGTATTTATTTCCGTTTACTGCTGCACTTTCATCCACATTACAAACATATAAAACTGGTTTTGTTGTGATTAACTGAAATTCCTCCATTAAAACTTCTTCGTCTTGATTTTGAGGAATTACAGTACGAGCCGATTTTGCTTGCAATAATGCTTCGCGAATTCTATCTAAAAGTGCTTTTTCAGCTTGTGCTTCTTTGTTTCCTGTTTTAGCTGCACGATTTACTTTTTCTAAACGTTTTTCAACCGTTTCTAAGTCTTTTAATTGCAACTCGATATCAATAGTTTCTTTATCGCGAATTGGATTTACATTGCCATCTACGTGAACGATATTATCGTTATCAAAACAACGTAAAACGTGAATAATAGCGTTACATTCGCGGATGTTTGCCAAGAATTGATTTCCTAAACCTTCACCTTTGCTTGCTCCTTTTACTAATCCGGCAATGTCAACGATATCTACAGTTGCCATTTGAACACGCTCTGGTTTTACTAATTCTTCTAATTTATTGATTCGTGGATCAGGAACATTTACTACGCCAATATTGGGTTCTATCGTACAAAACGGAAAGTTGGCACTTTGCGCTTTGGCATTTGATAAACAATTAAATAAGGTTGATTTTCCTACATTTGGTAATCCTACAATTCCTGCTTTCATTCTTGATTTATTAATTAAAAGTGTGCAAATATAAGATTTTAAATCAAGTTTTAATGAAATGGAATTATTGGAAATCTGAATTTAAGTTCAATAGGATTTGGTAGCAATCAATTCGATTATTTTTTGTTCTTCCTCTGTCGATGTTAATCCAGAAACCTCCCAATAATTGCTTAAAATAACATTTTTCTTGTTGTGTAGTGTTTTGTCTTTAAATACTTCACTCTCGTTATGGGTAAAACTTTGAGTACTAAAATTATTAGTGACAAAATAGTTTCGGACTTCTATATCCGTTTTTTTATTTTTGTCAATGCGCTCAAATCCAATTTCTTCTTGTGAGCTAATCAAATAGTAGTTTTCATTTTCAATTCTGTATATCGTTTTATAAAACGACTTATAAATATTTTTGGCACCAATCATTGTTTTTTCTTTACTATTTGTGAGGGTTGTTTGCGAAATATTTGAACTTACTTCAATGATAACTTTTTTCTTATAGTCATAAATAATCTTAAAATCATCACGCAGTTTTTTGATTTTATCTGTTGGCGTTACAAGTATCACATTATAATTAGCATTTTTAGTGTAACCCTTGATGACAAAATCATATTCCTTTAAAGATTTGGTATCTAATAAAGCGACTAAATATTTGAAATTATAATAATTCTGCATAATATCATTTAAATTGTAACCTAGTAAATCATTATGAATATCTTGGTTTATGATGCCGAAAGAACGATTTTGCTCCACTAAAATGGTACTTTTTACGCTTTTGTTTTTTCCTGATAACTGAAAATGTAGTAATCCATCATTATAATAAGCATAACTGCCATCTAATTTAAAAAATTCTCTCGAATAAATTTTTAGCCTTGCAGGTATGGTTAATCGCTTTATTGAATTTTCTATAACAGATTTTAAAATTTTTTGCGGATGTTGCTTTGTAACGATAATTTCATCTAAATCGTTAATATTATTTTTTAAATAAATAGTATTATCTGTTTTTTGCAATGCAGAAGATCGTACAGTTACTGTAAGATAAGCCGAATGTGTCACTTGAATATTTGACGTTCCATTCAATTCAAATGTTATTCTTCCTTCATTATTACTCAACAAAGTTTGTTTGGTTTTAACAATAAATACTACGGCAGACTCCACTGGTAAATTTGTTTGTTCATCAATCAAAATAATCGATTTTTCGACAGATTGAGAATAACCAATAAAACTAAAAATCAATAGAAAAAGTAGGTAGTTTTTCTTCATATTAGTTTCGTATTTTAACAAATATAGAAAAAACATTTCGTTTCCAACAAGTTACAGAGTATAAAAATGACTTGTATAAAAAAGCCCAAAAGAAATTTGGGCTAAAATTATAAAAAAAACAAAATTGTGTTATAGATGAGAAATAAGCAAAACTTATTCGTTATGCAAAAATGATTGACGGTTCAAGAGTGTTTCCTCACTTTCTACATGGTTATCATCGGGAACACAGCAATCTACCGGACAAACAGCGGCACATTGCGGTTCATCATGAAAACCTTTGCATTCAGTACATTTTCCTGGAACAATATAATAAACATCATCAGAGATAGGTGTTTGTGCTTCATCAGCATCAACTTCGGTTCCATCGGGAAGAATTACTTTACCTCTCAGTTTTGTCCCGTCTTTATATCGCCAATCGTCTGCGCCTTCATATATTGCTGTATTTGGGCACTCTGGTTCACATGCGCCACAGTTGATACATTCGTCAGTTATAATAATTGCCATTTTTTTCTAGTTTGAGGTTGAATATTTAGAGCCTAACGTTTAACAAGATAGAGTTTACTCACATACTCTTAACTCATTACTAACTACTCTTTACATTTTCACTATTTTTGTGCAAAATTACAATCAAAACCATTCATAAACAAGTAAACAAATGTTACAAATCGATAAAATAAAGTGTTTTGTGGAATTAGGTCAATTTTTAAGTCAGTTTTCCCTTGAAAGTAGCACCAAAAATGATAAAGTGCTAAATAATGAACTATACTTTGAAAACTTTATTGATTTAATTCACTTGTCACAATCACATAATGGATGGTTTACACCTGAAAATGTTTATTTTGCTATTCAATCATGGGCAAAAGCATTACAAGAAGATAATTTAAATTATTGGCTTTCTCCATATAATTTTTCAGAAACAAAGCCAAAAACTGTTGGGCTGATTCTCGCTGGAAACATTCCTCTTGTTGGTTTTCATGATTTTCTTTCAGTGATAATTTCTGGACATAAAGTCTTAGTCAAAACATCGTCTAATGATCAATATTTAATTAAATTTTTGGCAAAATATTTAATCTCTGTTAATCCAGAACTTAAAAACTTCATTACGTTTACTGATGGAAAATTAGAAAATTTTGATGCTGTAATAGCTACAGGAAGCAATAACACGGCGCGTTACTTTGAATATTATTTTAAAGACAAACCAACTATCATTAGAAAAAACAGAAATTCAGTGGCAGTTTTAACTGGCGATGAAACTCATCAAGATTTGGTTAATTTAGGAGAAGATATATTTAAATATTTTGGTTTAGGATGTAGAAATGTTTCCAAGCTGTTTGTGCCCAAAAACTATGATTTTCAGCCTTTTTTTAAAGCAATTTATGAATATAGAGATGTTATTTATTATGAAAAATACTCTAACAATTACGACTATAACAAAGCAGTTTTCTTGATGAGTAATTTTAAATTATTGGATAATGAATTCCTAACTTTAAAGGAAGATACGAGTTACGCCTCTCCTATTTCTTCCATTTTCTATGAATATTATGAAAAAATAGAAGAACTAAAGAACCAATTGGAAAATGATGTAGACCAAATTCAGTGTATTGTTACAAAAGATGTGATTAAAAATAGTATTCCATTTGGAAAAACCCAACAACCCGAACTTTGGGATTATGCTGATAATGTGGATACTTTATTGTTCTTGAATAAACTTTAATTATTTGTTATAAACTAAATCGTTTTCGTTGATAACATCAAACTTTTGATGCTATAATTCAGTTAGATATCACTTCTCTATTTACGAAATTTGCAATCATAATTTATTTAAATTAAACAGATGAAAAAACATAATTATAGCGCCGGACCATGTATATTACCACAAGAGGTATTTGAAAAATCAGCACAAGCTGTTTTGGATTTCAATAATTCGGGATTATCCATTTTGGAAATATCTCACAGAAGTAAAGATTTTGTTGCCGTGATGGATGAAGCCAGAGCTTTAGCTTTAGAACTTTTAGGTTTGGAAGGAAAAGGTTACCAAGCGTTGTTTCTTCAAGGTGGCGCAAGTCTAGAATTCTTGATGGTTCCTTATAATTTAATGAAAGTGGATGGAAAAGCAGCGTATCTTGATACGGGAATTTGGGCAAATAATGCTATAAAAGAAGCTAAATTATTTGGTGAAACGCTAGTTGTTGCATCTTCTAAAGAACAAAACTACAATCATATCCCAACAGACTATGAAATACCTGCTGATGCCAATTATTTTCATTGTACAAGTAACAATACCATCTTTGGTACGCAAATGAAGTCGTTTCCAAAAACTAATATTCCAGTAGTTTGTGATATGAGTTCAGATATATTTTCTAGAAGTTTAGATTTTTCAAAATTTGATTTAATATATGCTGGAGCGCAAAAAAATATGGGTGCAGCAGGAACTACTTTAGTTGTTGTTAAAGAAGAAATTCTAGGAAAATCAGGAAGAAGCATTCCAAGTATTTTAGATTATGAAAAACACATCAAAGCAGAAAGTATGTATAACACGCCAGCTGTTTTTGCGGTTTATACGTGTCTTCTCACTTTGCAATGGCTGAAATCACAAGGTGGAATTGCAGCTATTGAAAAGATAAATGAAGCAAAAGCAAAATTGTTATACGACGAAATTGATAGAAATCCATTATTTATTGGAACCGCTGACAAAAAAGATAGAAGTACAATGAATGCTACTTTTTTATTAGTTGACGAGAAAAATCAAGTTACTTTTGATAAAATGTGGAAAGAAGCTGGCATTTCTGGATTACCAGGTCATCGTTCTGTTGGTGGTTATCGCGCATCGATGTACAATGCATTGCCATTTGAAAGTGTTCAAGTTCTTGTTGATGTGATGAAAAAGTTAGAAGAAGTTGTAAAACAAAATGAAGTTATCATCTAGAAAAATTAAATAATTCAGCATTTATAGATGCCTAAAAACAATTCAGCATAAAAAATGAAAGTATTAGCAAACGACGGAATATCAAAAAGTGGTATTGACGCTTTACACAGCAAAGGTTTTGAAGTAATTACAACAAAAGTAGCCCAAGAACAAGTAGCTAATTATATCAACTCACACGATGTTAGTGTAATTTTGGTAAGAAGCGCAACTAAAGTTAGAAAAGATATTATTGATGCATGTCCAGGTTTAAAAATCATTGGTCGCGGTGGCGTTGGAATGGATAATATTGATGTGGAATATGCGCGTAGCAAAGGAATTCATGTCATTAATACGCCAGCATCATCATCAGAAAGCGTGGCAGAATTGGTTTTTGCACATTTGTTTACAGGTGTTCGCTTTCTTCAAGATTCGAATAGAAACATGCCTTTAGAAGGTGATACCAATTTTGAGGGTTTGAAAAAAGCTTATGCTAATGGAATTGAACTTCGTGGCAAAACGTTAGGTATTATTGGTTTTGGTAGAATTGGACAAGCTGTGGCCAAAATGGCATTAGGATTAGGAATGAAAGTAATTGCAGCTGATAAGTTTGTGGATAAAGCAGATGTGCGCGTAGACTTTTATAATGGCCAATTCATCAATGTGTCTTTTGAAACGGAACCATTAGAAGATGTGCTTAAACATTCTGATTTTATAACTCTACACGTTCCGGCGCAAGAAGGTTATGTAATTGGTAAGGACGAATTCTTAATGATGAAAGATAATGTAGGTATTGTCAACTGCTCTCGCGGTGGTGTGATTGATGAAGTAGCGTTGATTGAAGCTTTGGACAACGAAAAAGTTTTATTTGCAGGTTTAGACGTTTTTGAAAATGAACCGACACCAGAAATTAGAATACTGATGCATCCAAAAATTTCATTGACACCACACATTGGTGCTGCTACATTAGAGGCGCAAGACAGAATAGGAACTGAATTGGCCGATCAAATTTTTAGCATACTAAAAGTTAAAAATGCGTAATCAAAATCAATGACTTTTAATTAAAGCCACGATAACTCGTGGTTTTTTTATGTTAAAAAGTAAAACAAACTGCTAGTTTTTACTAACTTTATAACAAGATAAAAATTATGAAAAATAGTTTCATTATAGTTTTGTTTATTACAATATTTATCGCTTGTACTTCAACAAAATCAATTAGTACAACCGATGAAAAAAATCTTGTTGCCAAAACTTCCGATACTATCAAAATTGCAAACGATAGTTTAGAATATGAAATAATTATTATTGATCCAGGCTTTAGTTCTTGGCTAGCCAAAAATGCAAAGCCAAGAGGTTTTTATTCTATAAATTTCTTAGAAAGTAGAAACCAGACTTATGTTGTAGAGTGGAACAGCAGAGTTAATCAAATACAAGGTAATAACCGGAATATGTATGAAATGCGGATAGATTACGAACCTTTTACTCGTTATGGCTATGAGGTAAATTATTTGCTTTATAATTATTTCATCTATTTTCAAATAGTAAACAATCAAAAATTAGGAGGTTTTATTCCAAGTCCGTAAAATATTATATTTGCGTCATTAAAATATAAATGTATGTCAAGTTTTAAAGAGCGTTGGAATATAAAATCAAATTGGCAAGTTTTTGTGATTATAATTGTATTTGCTATTACTGGTTCATCAGCTGCTTATCTTTCAAAACCTATTTTAGAAGTATTTGGCATTGTTAAAGGAAGTATTTCTAACTGGATTTATTATCCTTTATATATTATCCTTATTTTTCCCGTATACCAAGTTTTATTGGTTAGTTTCGGATTTTTATTTGGGCAGTTTACTTTTTTCTGGGCATTTGAAAAGAAAATGCTAAAAAGTATGGGATTAGGTTTTCTTTTCAAATAGAAAAAATCCCGAGTATTTAAAATACCCGAGATTTTCAACCTAAAACAACAATCCAGAAATTATTTTTCTTTATTGATAAGACTAAAAAAGTCGTTTCTATTTTCTTTCTCATTAAAAATTCCGCCATACTGAATGGTCGAAGTATAACTACTTTCATCCTGAATTCCGCGACTTGAAACACACAAGTGTTTTGCTTCCATAACTACAATTACATTATCAGTTTCCAATACAGTTTTTAATTCGTTAAAAATTTGCATAATCAAGCGTTCCTGAACTTGCGGACGACGAGAATAGTAATCTACAATTCTATTTAATTTAGATAGACCAATTACTTTTCCACTTGAAACATAACCTATGTGGGCTTTACCAATAATTGGTAAAAAATGATGCTCACAAGTCGAGTTAAAGCTGATATCGGCTTCAACCAACATTTTATCATAATTATAAGAATTGTCAAAAACAGAAATTTTTGGTTTATTATCAGGATGTAATCCCGAGAAAATTTCTTTGATAAACATTTTGGCTACACGATGAGGCGTTCCTTTTAAACTGTCGTCGGTCATGTCTAAACCCATTTCCTCCATAATGGCGTGAAAATGCTTTTCGATCGAAACCATCTTTTGCTCATCTGTTTTGATGAATGCGTCTGGTCGCATTGGTGTGTCTGCAGAAGTCATTTGATGATTGTCGCCTATCAGTTCAAATAATTCTTTTTCAATGGATGTGTTCATAAGAATTAATTTATTAGTTATTTTTTTGTTTAACAAAAGTAATTAATAATTAAACAAAACTTATTTATTAACATAATTTTATTACTTATTCAACTATAAAAAAATCTTATTTGAATAATTGAAAGAAATACTTTGTTACTTTGTGAAAAATATAATTCATGATTACGGCCAAAAATATTCACAAATACTACGACGCTTTACATGTTTTAAAAGGAGTTGATTTACACATAGAAAAAGGTGAAATTGTATCCATTGTTGGCGCTTCAGGCGCGGGAAAAACTACTTTATTACAAATATTGGGAACATTAGATAATCCTTCAAAAACAAATGAAAGTTTCCTCGAAATAAATGGTGAAAACATTTTAACAATGAAAGACAAAGGACTTTCAAAATTTAGAAACCTTCATTTAGGTTTTATTTTTCAGTTTCATCAATTACTGCCTGAATTTAGTGCCTTGGAAAATGTTTGTATTCCTGCTTACATTGCAGGAAGAGAAAGATTAGAAACCGAAAAAGAAGCAAAACGATTACTAGATTATCTAGGTTTATCAGAGAGGATAAACCACAAACCAAGTGAGCTTTCGGGTGGTGAACAACAGCGTGTGGCGGTTGCGCGCGCTTTGATAAACAAACCGGCAGTTATTTTTGCGGACGAACCATCGGGAAATTTAGATACTACTTCGGCACAAAATCTTCATGAATTATTTTTTAAATTAAGAGAAGAATTTGATCAAACTTTCGTAATCGTTACCCATAACGAAGAATTGGCCAATATGGCAGACAGGAAATTAATAATGAAAGATGGCTTAATAGTGTGAGATTATGATTGTCATCCTATTGAGCTGGTGCTATATTTTTTTTATCTCAATAACTTTTGGAGTAACCTTTTTAAAATTTATTCGCTTAGAAGCACATAATACTGCGATTACATCAATATCAGGATTATTTTGTGTGACTGTTTTGGCAAGTTTTTGGGCACTATTTGCGCCAATTTCCCTAAACTTTCAAATAACGCTGCTTCTTACCTCAATACTTTTACTACTGAAAAGTAAAGGCGATTTTCTATCGGTTCTTTACAGCATAAAGTATACTTTCAAGGCATTTCCGTTTGGATTAAAAGTGCTATTTTTCGTTAGTTCTTTATTAATTTTGGTACAGAGCGCAACACTGCCATTCATTATTGACAACGAAACCTATTATATTCAAACTATAAAATGGTTAAACGAATATGGTTTTGTTCCAGGTTTGGCAAATCTTCATTTATTTTTTGGACAAACTAGTGGTTGGCACATTACGCAAAGTGTTTTTAGTTTTTCGTTTCTTTTTGACAGCCTTAATGATTTAAATGGATTTTGTTTGTTACTAGGAAACTTCTGGGCTTTTTCAAAACTTCGCTCCTATTTTTCCACTAAAAATCAATTGGATTTGGTATTTGGATTGTTGCCAATAACGTATATTTTTTTGTTTCAATTTGTTAATTCTCCTTCACCGGATTTGCCTGTTTACCTGTTTGGATTGATACTTTTTAGTCTTTACCTCGATGAAGACAACTTTATTTTAATTACCGTTTTCGCTTTGTTTCTGGTTTATATAAAAATTACAGCTTTAATTTTTCTGCTTTTTCCAGGTATTATACTACTTAAAAATTATCGTATTTTAAAGAATAAATTGACGATTGCAGTTAGCTTATCGATAGTAGTTTTTACAGTTTTTATTATTAAAAATTCTATTTTAACTGGTTACCCACTTTTTCCAATGACTTTCATTTCTTTGCCAAATGTTAATTTTATTGTTCCAAAAGACGTTGTTGACTTTTTCTTCAGTCAATCTATGATGCATTCCTTTTACATGCCTTTTGGATCTTTTGAAAATTCATCTCTGTCAGATTTCGCAAAACATTATTTTTTATTAAACGGACTTGATAGTTTTATTGCTATTTCCACTTTACTTTTATTACTTTTTTCTCCAATAGTTATTTCAAAATACTTTTCGAAAACTTCAATTTGGGGTATCTATTTCGCCTTTATACTTTTATTAGCGCTTCTAATTCTTAGTTCGCCTCAATATCGGTTTTATGTCTATTTCACGCTATTTTTTGGTCTATTATGGTTTTCATTGGTAGTAAAAAGCGAGAATATGGTTTTGGTTTCATTTAGTTTTAATTTCATACTTATTGCCATTTTGGTTTTTGTCCCACTTTCGTTAAATAGTATAACCAATAATAAATCATTGGCTCATAATTCGACTTTTCATTTTAACAACATTCTCATTCCTGAACCAAATACGAAATCAAATCAAAAATATCAGTTGCTAAAAAAACAAAATCTCGAGTATTATTCACCTATTCAATACAATTTTTTCTGGATAACAGGAAACGGAAAACTGCCATGCGCAAACCAGGAACAAATACACTATTTTGAAACTAATTTTCAAATTATTCCTCAACTTCGCGGTAAAAATTTAGAAGATGGATTTTATGCCAAAAAAGTTAATACAAATGAATAGCAGTGAACTCAAAGATTTTTTGGATGAAAAAGTAAACTTGTACAATAATCCAAACTTTATTGAAAGTGATCCTATTCAAATTCCACATTTATTTACTGTAAAAGAAGATGTTGAAATTGCAGGTTTTCTTGCAGCCACAATCGCGTGGGGAAACCGAAAAATGATTATTAATAATGCTAAGCGAATGATGGACTTGATGGGAAATTCTCCCTACGATTTTGTAATAAATCATAAAGACTATCATTTAGATGATTTAACCCCATTTGTACATCGCACCTTTAATAGCGATGATTTTAAAACATTTGTAAAAGGGCTACAAAATATTTACATGAATCATGGCGGTTTAGAAACTATTTTTAACAATCATCAGGAAAAATTATCAATGCAACCTGCAATCACCGAATTTAAAAAAAAATTTTTTTGTATTGAACATCAACAACGTACCACTAAACATATTTCTGACCCAAATCAAGGTTCAGCAGCCAAAAGAATTAACATGTTTTTACGATGGATGGTAAGAAATGACACAAATGGTGTTGATTTTGGAATTTGGAAAAATATTTCGCCGGCAGCATTGTCATGTCCGTTAGATGTTCACTCTGGAAACGTTGCTCGTAAACTCGGTCTACTAACTAGAACACAAAATGATGGTAAAGCGCTATTTGAATTAGATAATTCATTGAGAACACTTAATTCAAATGATCCTGTAAAATATGATTTTGCGCTTTTTGGCTTAGGTGTTTTTGAGGGATTTTAGTTATTTTTAGTACTGTTTTACTTCAAAGATAAATAAAACTCGACTATGCTGTTTTTTAATAGTAAATTTGCATTTTATTAAAATAGCAATGAATGTAATGATCTTCATTCTGCTAACGAAAAATATACAGTTACAAAATGATTTTTCAAGTAGTACATTTTTTAAAAAAATAAAAAAGCTGCAAATAAAAATACAGCAAACCAATTAACGCCGATGAATTGTATCTCAAAATTAAATAAAACTATAACTCTTTTATTGTTCATTTTTCTGCTGCTGATTGCTGATTGCAACGCGCAAACTAATTCTGAAAAAGAAAAAACAACTTGCCCTGAAAGATCTTTACCCGAAATTTTTAAGCAAAAAGACTCTTTGCTGATAGTTAAACCAACAAAAAGTAATTTTTTTATCGTAATTCCAATTATTGGTTCGCAACCCGCAACAGGATTTATGTTTGGCGCAGTATCTCAATATACTTTTAAAGGAAAAAGTGCAATCGATAAATATTCTACACTAAATGTTGGCATAAATTACACTGAAAAAAAACAGCTGATTATCAATGTTAAGAACAACGTGATGCTAAGACATAATAAAATTACATTAAGCGGCGATTGGCGTTATTACAAATTCACTCAAGCTAATTTTGGTTTAGGAACCGACATCATTCCAGCGATTAGAGACGATGAAGATTTCAATTTTAATAACATAACTGAACCTATGGATTACAACTATCTCAAATTTCACCAAACTATGTCTTGGCGCATAAAAGGTGATTTTTATTTAGGAACAGGAATTCATATTGACCGATATTCCGATATTAAAGATACTAATCTCGACGTTGAAAACGGCATATTCACTGCACACTACAATTATAATAACGCCAATGGTTTTAGTAATTCTGAATATTATGTTAATGGATTAAGTTTGAATTTATTGTTTGACTCGCGCGACAATCAAATTAATACAAACAAAGGTTTATTTGGAAATGTCAATTTAAGATTAAATCCTGCTTTCAATACTAATCAAAAATCCAGTTCAGTGCTTTTTGCCGAACTTCGCTATTTTATTCCGTTAAGTAAAACCAATAAGCAGCATGTTTTGGGTTTTTGGACCTACGGACAATTTTTAACATCGGGAGTTGTTCCTTATCTTAATCTACCAGCAATTGGATGGGATCAGCGAAGCAGAGCTGGAAAAGGATATGTTCAAGGATTATTCAGAGGAAATGATTTATCCTATTTTGAAGTAGAATATCGTTTTCCAATTAGTTGCAATCAATTAATAAGTGGAACCGTTTTTTCAAATTTTACATCAGCATCTGACACAGAGAGAAATATAAAATTAATGCAGTACATTCAACCTGCAGCTGGAATTGGATTACGTATTTTAATTGATAAAGCTACTCGAACCAACTTAATTGCCAATTATTCCTGGGGAAGAAATTCAGAGGCATTCTATCTCAACGCCGGTGAATCGTTTTAATTATATGATTTAAAGTTTTATTTATTACTCATTTTCATCTGTTTAGCTGTCATCATTATAATTGCAACGCTAACATGCTAATTGATTACCTTTGCAAAAAAATAAAAAGCACTGATGAATACTTTCGAGCAATTTAATCTTCCAAAATCACTACAAAAAGCCATTGATAATCTTGGATTAACCACACCAACGCCTATTCAAGAAAAATCCTTTTCGGTGATTATGTCGGGTCGCGACATGATGGGGATTGCTCAAACTGGAACAGGAAAAACTTTTGCTTACCTTTTACCAATATTAAAACAATGGAAATTTGTAGCTACAGACACTCCACGAGTAATGATTTTAGTGCCAACTAGAGAGCTTGTGGTTCAAATAGCCGCCGAAGTCGAAAAATTAACCGAATTTATGTCGGTGCGAACCATTGGCGTCTATGGTGGCGTGAATATTAACACACAAAAAAAAGCCATCTATCAAGGCGTTGATATACTTGTAGGAACGCCAGGCAGAATAATGGACTTGGCACTAGATAACGTGATTCGATTTGACAGTTTGCAAAAGCTAGTCATTGATGAATTTGACGAAATTTTAAATTTAGGCTTTCGCTCTCAAGTCACCTATATTTTGACAATGCTTAAAAACAAACGACAAAATATTCTTTTTTCTGCTACTATGACTGATGATGTCGATGACATGCTTGAAGAGTATTTTGATTTTCCAGAAGAAGTGTCTTTGGCTCCAAGTGGAACTCCGTTAGAACAAATTCAACAATTTGGGTGTAAAGTTCCCAATTTCTTAACCAAAGTTAACCTAATCATTCAGCTATTAAAAGACTCAACTTTTGAGAGAGTATTGCTGTTTGTAAATAACAAAAAAACTGCCGATTTACTTTCAGAAAAAATAGAAGAAATATTTCCCGATGAATTTGGAACGATACATTCTAATAAATCACAAAATTATCGTTTACAAACCATGGCTTCGTTCAGAGCGGGAGACATTCGCGGTATTGTTACCACAGATGTAATGGCCAGAGGTTTAGACATTTCTGATGTCTCACATGTTATCAATGTAGAATTTCCTGAAATTCCAGAGCAATACATTCACAGAATTGGAAGAACAGGTAGAGCTGATAAATCAGGAATTGCCATCAGTTTAATTAGTCCTCGCGAGGAAGATATCATGATTGAAGCGGAAGTACTAATGGAGAAAGAGATTAAGTTTTTTGATTTTCCTACTGATGTTGAAGTTTCAGTTCGCTTACTCGAATTTGAAAAAGACAAAAAGAAACAAATGAAATTCTTGCTAAAAAAACCAAAGCTCGAAGGCGGTGCTTCTTTTCATGAAAAAATAGAAAAAAATAAAAAAGTCAATCTTGGCGGACCATCAAAAACAAAGAAAAAGACTGGAACGTCAGTTAACAGAAATATTTTAAAAACGAGAGCTGCCAAAAGGAAGAAGAAATAACACAACAATAGCGTTTGGAACAATGAATTTTACATCTGCAAAAATTATACAAACCTTGACTTTAAACTAAAAACTATATTTATCTTTGTTCAACAAATTTAGAAATGCAATTTAAACATCCTGAAATCCTTTATTTTCTCTTCTTATTGGTTATTCCAATTCTGGTGCATTTGTTTCAATTACGTCGTTTTAAAAAAGAATACTTTACCAACGTTCAATTTCTCAAAGAATTATCCATTCAAACTAGGAAAAGTTCCACCATCAAAAAATGGCTCTTGCTTTTTACTCGTTTGTTACTGCTGTTTTTTTTGATACTTGCCTTTGCTCAACCTTTTTTTACAGCAAAAGAAAGTAAGAAAGCTACCAATGAAATGTATATTATTCTGGATAATTCATACAGCATGCAAGCAAAAGGTAAAAAAGGCGAATTACTCAAACGTGCCGTGCAAGATTTATTGGAACAAACACCCGAAAACCAAAATTTTTCGCTCATAACCAATTCTGAAACCTACTGGAATACAGATATAAAAAGCAGCAGAAAAGAATTACAAGAATTAAAATACAGTGGCAATGCTTTTCAATTAGATAATATTATTGCAAAAGTAAATGCCCGAAAATCAGCCAATAATAAAGATATTATTATCATTACCGATGCAGTCGGATTAAAAAATAATCAAACTAAAAGTTTTAGGAAAGAAGACAACGTATATTTTGTAATTCCAAAAGCCGAACAAAAAAACAACATTGCAATTGATAGTGTTTATCTTGAACAAACTCTTGATAATTTTTATGAAATCGCAGTCAAACTCACTGCAAATGGCGATGATTTTGAGGATGTTTCCATTGCATTGTACAATAATGATAAATTAACAGCCAAGACTTTATTGAAAAGTATTTCCAAATCAAAAACAGTGAATTTTACCATTCCAAAAGAAAATTTTAATGGCTATGTTACTATCACTGACAAAGGTTTAGTATATGATAATACCTATTACTTTACTATTTCTAAACCAAGTAAAACGAATATCATAAGCATAGGCGATGCCGATAAAAGTAAGTTTCTATCGCGGATTTATACTAATGATGAGTTTGAATATGCTAATTTTACATTACAAACGTTAGATTACAACTTGATAGAAAAACAAGATGCCATAATTTTAAATGAAATTTCAGATGTGCCACAGGCGTTACAAACCACACTTAAGTCTTTTGTAAATAAAGGTGGAAATCTAGTAATCATACCTTCGCAGGAAGCTAAAACTGTCAACTTGAATAATTTGTTGAATAATTTTGGTTCGATACAAATAAAAGGGGAAACAAATACGGAGAAAAAAGTAACTAAAATTAATTTTAGTCATCCTATTTTTAACACGGTATTTGAGAAGAAAGTAGATAATTTTCAGTATCCAACAACCAAAAATTCGTTGGAATTAAACAGTACGACACCTTCAATTTTGAGCTATGACGACCAAAGCGCATTTTTGACTTCTATTGCCAATCCTTTGTCATCAGTATATGTTTTTGCTGCAGCTTTAAATAAAAGCAACTGTAATTTTCAAAATTCGCCATTGGTTGTTCCTGTTTTTTATAATATGGCTCAGAACAGTCTAAAAACAGGTGTTGTTTCAATGACAATTAGTGAAAGTAATTATTTTGTAGTTGATGCTTCACTATCTAAAGATGAAATACTTACCGTAAAAAATAGTACTGAAAGTTTTATTCCAGTGCAACAATTATTAAACAAGAAAGTAAAATTAAGTTTTAATAACAACCCAAACGAAGCAGGAAATTTTGGTATCTTTAATAAAACTTTTTTATTGAAAAATATTAGTTTTAATTTTGCTCGAAGCGAGAGTGATATAACAGAACCCAACACCGATTTTATTTCAAATTTTAAAGAGATTAGTGATATAGAAACCGTTTTTAACACTATTCAATCAGACAGAACCGATACACAAATTTGGAAATGGTTTGTAATTGTTGCTCTTTTCTTTTTAGCGTTAGAATTATTCATTCAAAAATTTGTTAAATGAATTTAATCATCAGGAAAGTCACTATCGTAGACCCATCAAGTCCTTTTCATCATCAAACTACTGATTTGAAAATTACAGATGGCATAATAGAAAAAATTGGCAATTTAATTCCAAGTGAATTGACCCACGAAGAATTTAAGCGCGATGGTTTGCACCTTTCAAGAGGTTGGTTTGATACGAGTGTTTGTCTTGGTGAACCCGGTTTTGAAGATAGAGAAACCATCAACCACGGATTGGAAGTTGCAGCTAAAAGCGGTTTTACAGGTATTGCACTTCAACCGAACTCCTATCCTATTATTGATAATCAATCGCAGGTCCATTTTGTGAAACAAAAAGCCGCAAATGCAGCTACTGATTTATTTCCAATTGGAGCATTGACAAAAGGAAGTGAAGGAAAAGACTTGGCCGAACTTTTTGATATGAAAAATGCGGGAGCGATTGCCTTTGGTGATTATGGTAAAAGTATGTCAAATGCCAATTTATTGAAGATTGCTTTACAATATGTACAAGATTTTGATGGACTAGTTTTTGCATTTAGCCAAGATGAAAATATCAAAGGAAATGGCGTTGCCAATGAAGGCATAGTTTCAACACGATTAGGACTAAAAGGTATTCCGAACTTAGCTGAAGAACTTATTGTTGCACGCAATTTATTTTTATTAGAATACGCAGGTGGCAAAATGCATATCCCAACAATATCAACTTCAAAATCGGTAGAATTAGTTAAAGAGGCCAAAAAGAAAGGATTGCAAGTTACCTGTAGCGTTGCCGTTCACCATTTGGTTTTGACGGATGAAAAGCTCGGTGGTTTTGATACGCGATTTAAAGTTTCGCCACCACTGCGAACCGAAGAGGACAGAAAAGCATTATTAGAAGGCGTTCTTGACAACACGATTGATTGTATCACTAGTGATCACAACCCAATTGATATTGAAAATAAAAAAATGGAATTTGATTTAGCCAAAAACGGCACGATTGGTTTAGAAAGTGCTTTTTCGGCATTGATGACTGTTTTGCCTTTAGAAGTAATAATAGATAAATTAACTTTCGGTAAGACTATATTAAATATTGATAATCATTGTATTGAAGAAAAAAAAATAGCTTCTTTATCTATATTTACTATAGGCGATAATTGGGAATTTACCAAAAAAAAGATTTTATCAAAATCAAAAAACTCTGCTTTTTTAGGACAAGAAATGAAAGGGAAAGTAATAGGAATATACAATAATGGAAAATTGATTACCAATGGATAAAAAAACGATAGACGAAGGAAGATCAATAGCAATAACTAGTTATATTTTAATAATTGGCGTGTTGATAGCACTTTCAATGAATTCAGATGCAAAGAATAAGTTTGCATCATTCCATATAAGACAAGGTCTAGGACTAACTGTAACGTTTATAATATTAGGAGTCTCCATAAGTTTTTTTGAAAACATATACATCGCTGCGTCAATGTGGATTTTTATTTCGGTATTATCTATGTATGGGATTTTTTGTGCCGCACTAGGAAAAGTGACAAAAATTCCGCTATTAGGATCTTTTTATCAAAACGTATTTAAAAGTTTATAATGAATTTATCTCTGCACTACTTAATCACCGAACCTAAGATAAAAAAAGAAAAAAATCCTTTACTCCTGTTGCTTCACGGCTATGGTAGTAATGAAGAAGACTTATTTTCTTTCGCAAAAGAACTTCCAGAGGATTGCTACATAGTTTCGGCGAGAGCGCCATTTAATTTAATGTACGGAAGTTATGCTTGGTATGCTATTAATTTTGATGCCGATGAAAATAAATTTTCCGACATTGGTCAAGCTAGAGCTTCGAGAGATATTATTTCTAATTTTATAGATGAATTGATTACATCATATCCTATCGACCCTGCGAATGTAACTTTAATTGGTTTTAGTCAAGGTGCTATTTTGAGTTACGCAGTGGCTTTGTCCTATCCCGAAAAAGTACAGCGAGTTGTTGCGATGAGTGGTTATTTGAATAACGAAATAGCGGTCGATGATTTCAAAGAAAATGACTTAAGTAAGCTAAAAATATTTGCGTCTCATGGAACTGTTGATCAAGTAATTCCTGTAGAATGGGCAAGAAAATCGATGCCTGCTTTGGAAAATCTTGGCATTGCAGTAACCTATAAAGAATATCCTATTGGACATGGCGTATCGCCGCAGAATTTTTATGATTTTAGCAATTGGTTAACTCAATAATATTCAAATTCTATTCACATTAAAAAACAATCAGAAACTATTCTTCTGTATCGCTACCCAAAACTTTTTTACCCATTTCGGCATCGCCGGAGAATTTGTTTTCCGTTCCTTTTTTAAGAACATATCCATTTCCAGAAACTAATTGCCAATCTTTATATATCCATGGTTTGCCCTCAGCACTTCTCGTCAACACTATCGAGGTTGTGTCATTAGGCAAGAAAACTTCGGCTTTGCTAGCGTCTTCATTAAATAAAACATAAGCACTTAAAGTTTCGTCTTCATTATTGGTATTGTCAATCGGGTTTAACTGAATTCCGGAAAAACCTTTTACACATTCTTTATTTACTTTTGACCACACATAACCTGCTGATGCCAAACAACCATGTTCGTCTGTATCACCAATGATAGTAGAGTCTTTTACAGTTTTATTTATCACAGTTTGTGCTTCATCCTCACTTTGATCTGTTAATTTACAAGAACAGATAAGAAAAGTGACAATTATAAATGTTGTTATTTTTTTCATACCGAAAATTTTTAATTTAAATCTAAAGTATACAAGTAGGAGTCTATAGTCTCAAATGAAATAGTTCCGTCTTCATTAACAAAATACTTTATTAAAACTTCTCCCCAAAGACTACCATTACTGTAGTCTGCAATAATCCATCGATGATTTAAAATTTTTATTCTATTAATGATAAACTTTTGTTCTCCCATTTTGGGCTGATCGACATATTTATTTCCTGCCGCATCATCATTAAAAGCCAAAAGGGATTGCTTCACTTTATCTTCAAAAGCAGGCAAATTATTTTGACTGAGATAATTCTGTGCTCTATCATTGTTTTCTAAAGAAAAATAATCAGAGTCGTCTAGTTTAGTTTTCAACATTGCGATACTATCATTTACTTTTTTAACTGATTTCGACATCGTGTTTAGTTCGCTCTCTGTTTTTGTTGTAAAATATTTATAAGTAAAAATATTCATTAGTACAGCGATGATAAAAAGGTAAAGAAATAATGATTTTTTCATAGTATTAAATTGTGATTTTTAAATTATCGTAGGCCAAAAATACGTTTGATGGCAGCCGTTTTTGCACTTCTTCGTGAAAACCCAGTAAGTGACTAATATGAGTTAAATAGGCAATTTCAGGTTTTACCAAATGTATAAAATCTAAAGCATCTTGCAAACTAAAATGAGAATGATGTTGCTCTTCTCGTAATGCATTTACAACCAATACCTTCACACCTTTCAATTTGTCAATTTCTAAATCGTCAATGGTTTTTACATCGGTCAAATAAGCAAAATCTTCAATACGATAGCCAAAAACGGGAAGATTTCCATGGTTAACATTTATGGGAGTAATATTTTTATTTCCAATGGTAAAATCAACATTGTTTACTACCTCAAAAATTTCAACACCTGGTGCGCCTGGATATTTGTTTTCGATTTCAAAAATGTAATCAAATCTTTTTCGGAGATTTTCTAAAACGCGTTTGTGTGCATAAATTGGTATGTCTTTTCCTTGCTTGAAATAAAATGGCCGAATATCATCTAAGCCTGCGGTGTGATCGGCATGTTCATGGGTAAATAACAAAGCGTCCATTGTGATACAACCAGAAGTCAACATTTGTTGTCTAAAATCGGGTCCGCAATCAATAATCAAAGAGAAATCATTCCACGTTACCCATATAGAAACCCTTAAACGTTTATCTCTACTATCCTTGCTTTTACAAACCGAATGTTCACTCCCAATAACGGGAATACCTTGAGAAGTTCCTGTGCCAAGAAAATATACTTGCATTTTAGCATGGTTTTTTAATAACCAACGACAAAGTTGAATTTATAGAATGATATAATGCAAAAATAGCGTTAATTATCTTTTAATAAAATAGCTATTTCACTAACTTTGCAATGAATAATTACTATTATGAATACAATCGTAACTAACATTAAGCTCAAAGGAGATAAAGCCATTGAGCAAATTCCTGCTATAAAAGACAAAGCATTACGTATTAACATGAATGATAACATTTATGGCACGTTTGCAGAAATTGGTGCTGGTCAAGAAACTGTAAGACATTTCTTTAGAGCTGGAGGTTCATCGGGAACAATTGCAAAAGCGATGTCAGCTTATGATAAAGACTTTAGTGATTCCATCTATGGTATAGAAAATGATGGACGATATGTAACTGAAAGTAGATTAAAAAAAATGCTCACTCATGAGGTCAAACTTATTGAAGAGCGTTTAAATAGAGATAAGCATCCGAACAAAATGTTTTTTAGTTATGCAAATACGGTGGCTACAATTGATTTTGCAAAACAATTCAAAGGTCATGGTTGGGTTGGAATAAAATACCAAGTTGAACCCGATGAAGATTATAACGAGATTATACTTCACATACGATTTAAAGAAACTGATGCTCGACTGCAGCAAGAAACACTTGGTATTCTTGGTGTAAATTTAATTTATGGTGCATTTTACAAATACAATGACCCAAAAAAATTACTTCGCTATCTCTACGATCATTTAGATAAAGATCAACTAGAAATCGACACCATCAACTTTTCTGGTCCGAGATTTAAAAATGTAGATAATCGATTAATGAGTTTACAATTGGTAAAAAACGGCATGACAGATGCCGTAATGTTTGGTCCTGACGGCAAAAATATTTTACCAGCTTCTATACTTTACAAAAAAAATATTTTAGCACTCAGAGGAAGTTTTCGACCTGTTACGCAAGTAAATATTGACATGTATGAGAAATCACTAAAAATGTTCCTTGAAGAAAGTAAGGTTGAAAAAGACAACACTTTGGTGATTTTTGAAATCACTCTTTCTAATTTGCGCTCTGAAGGCGAAATTGATGAAAGAGATTTTATGGACAGAGCGGAATTACTCTGCAATCTTGGACAAACGGTGATGATTTCAAATTTCCAAGAATATTATAAAGTAGTAGAATATTTTTCAAATTATACTAAGGCACGAATGGGATTGGCAATGGGAGTAAATAATCTTGTAGATATTTTTGATGAAAAATACTATCGTCATTTGAGTGGAGGTATTTTAGAAGCTTTTGGAAAATTGTTTTACCGAGATTTAAAAGTTTTCTTATATCCAATGGAAGACGAAAACGGAGAAATCATTAATTCTCAAAACTTAAAAGTGCATCCGAGAATGAAAGAGCTTTACAAATTTTTTGCCTATAATGGTAAAGTTGTAGACATAACCGATTTTGATAAATCACATCTAAAAATATTCTCTCGTGAAGTGCTAAAAATGATTAGCAACGGAAATCCTGGATGGGAAAAACTATTGCCTGCTGGAATTTCAGATATAATCAAAGAACACAAATTATTTGGTTACGATCCTAATAAAGTGTTGCAAGATATTTAAAACAAAAAGCCAAGAATATTCTTCTTGGCTTTTTAATTGTAACTATTATTTAATTCAATATTTGCGCGGCATGTGCTTTTGTTTTCACATCTGCAATTACTTCGTCAATAATTCCTTCCTCGTTTATAATAAAAGTTGTTCTGTGAATTCCGTCATATTCCTTACCCATGAATTTTTTTGGTCCCCAAACGCCAAATGCCTCAATTACCGACTTGTCCTCATCGGCTAACAATGGAAATGGAAAGTCATATTTATTTTTAAAGTTAGATTGTGCTTTAGAGTGATCAGCACTAACGCCCAATAGCGCATAATTATTTTCATTAAAACGCTCAAAATTGTCACGCAAATCACAAGCTTCGGCAGTACACCCTGGTGTATTAGCTTTTGGATAAAAGAAAACAACCAGCTTTTTGCCTTTATAATCCGTAAGCGAATGAATGTTTCCGTCTTGGTCTTTTTGAGAAAAATTTGGCGCTTTATCCCCTTTTTTTAGTGTTGTCATTATATTTATTGTTTTAAAAAGATTATCGTATAACTTTGTTTGAAATTTGATTTTATTAAATTTAAAATTACTAATAAATGACCAAAAAAGAACGCGCAACATTTGTTATAAATACGTTAAAAGAATTATATCCAGAAATTCCGATTCCACTCGATCATAAAGACCCATACACTTTATTAATTGCTGTTTTGTTATCAGCGCAATGTACTGATGTAAGAGTAAATCAAATTACACCGTTGCTGTTTGCTCGCGCAGATAATCCCTATGATATGGTAAAGCTAACCGTGGAAGAAATTAAAGAAATAATTCGTCCGTGTGGATTATCTCCAATGAAATCTAAAGGAATTTATGGTTTATCAAAAATTTTGATTGAGGAGTATGATGGTCAAGTTCCACAATCATTTGAAGCATTGGAAAAATTACCTGCAGTAGGTCATAAAACGGCAAGTGTAGTAATGTCGCAAGCATTTGGATTTCCTGCATTTCCCGTTGATACTCATATACACAGGTTAATGTATCGATGGAATCTTACTAGTGGGAAAAATGTAATACAAACAGAAAAAGATGCTAAAACAATTTTTCCAAAAGATACCTGGAATGATTTACATCTTCAAATCATTTGGTACGGACGAGAATATTCTCCGGCTCGTGGCTGGGATTTAGAAAAGGATATAATCACAAAAACAATTGGAAGAAAATCGGTTTTGAAAGAATACTATAAAAAAACAGTCCGATAAAAATTACCGGACTGTTTCTTAATTAGCTAACGTTTCGAAGCTCATGTTACCAATTTTGATGATATTCAATGCACAAGAATACTGAAGAATTAAACGGATTGTTTCTTTTTTAGGTAACATTGTTTTTTTTGCTAATTTTCTTTTAGAGTAAATTTTTGCCATATAAATAACCTGTTTATTTGTTGTTTATATAGTAACGTATAAAAAACTACTTTATTGTTTATGAAGGCAAATAAATATTATTTTTTTCTATCAATTTTCGCAAATTAGTCATTGCATATCTCATTCTTCCTAATGTAGTATTTACACTTACCCCTGTTAAATCGGCAATTTCTTTAAAACTCATTTCAAGAAAATAACGCATCATAACAACTTCTTTTTGATCGTGAGGTAATTTTTCGATAAGGACTTTTAAGTCAATATTTACTTGTTCTTTAATTAAAATGTTTTCTATATTTCGTGAAGAATCTGTTATTTTAGAGAAAACTGAAAAATCATCAGTATCTCGATTTAAAGGCATCTTTTTATCGCTCCTAAATTTATCGATGATTAGATTACTAGCAATACGTAAAACCCAAGATAAAAATTTACCCTCTTCGTTGTAGTATTTTTTTTGTTTTAAGGTGTAGATTACTTTATAAAAAGTGTCCTGAAAAATGTCTTCTGTTACATCTCTATCCAAAACTTTTGAATAAATATAACCATATATTTTTGATTGATGTCTTTTTACCAATATAGCCAAGCAATTCTCATCACCTGAAATATACTTATCAACTAATATAGCATCTGGAAGTTGTAATTTTGCCATAATATTACCTTTTAGTAGGATTTTAAAATATAATTTTTATCTAAAAAGTAATTATTTTCTATAGGCAAAACAGGTTTAAGAATTATTTATAAATCAAATTTAACAAAATTTTAATTAAAAAAACAAATTAAAAGTAAAAAAAATGAATCTCACCATAAATAGATGTTGAAAATTCGAAAAATGTTAGTAAAAAAAATTAAAAAATAAATTAAAAATCTCGCTCAACATTTGTAATAATGTTGATTAAAATACATCAAACAAAGTTTAACAGGTAAGTTAAAAATCAAATAGAATTACTAAATTAATTCCTTTTACAATAAAGAAGAAAACACAAAAAAATACTAGTTATATTTTATACTAGAAATGCTATTTTATAAAGAAGAAAAAATCTGAACGCTACTTTTTTACAACTTTTAAGTTTTGACTACCAAGAGAGTTTTCTACTCTTAAGAAATACACACCTGGTTTGAAATCGCCCATACTCAAGGTATGTTCAGATTGAACAGTTGTTGACAAATGTATTTTGCCGATAACATCTACTAAAGTAATTTTATTTTGCGAGTCATGTAATTGTAAATACAAGATGTCGTCAACCGGATTTGGATAACATATTTGCGTGAAATTTGTAGGTTCAATTGTTCCTAATGTACAATTTGAACCAACAACGTAAGAAACAAAACGAGTGACTGCTAAACCACCAGCAAAAGCAAATTTTACAGCATAAGTTATTGTAGAACCTATAGTTTGTCCTGTAATAGTTTGAGTAAATGTCTGTCCTGACACATTAGTCATTTGTGTTTCAGAAAAGGGATTTTGTCTTCTTAAAAAAGCTACTAAACCAACTTTTGGATCTAATAAGGTAAATGTTACTTTTACATCAGTTCCAATAGTTTCAAAGGTGTAGTTGTAACCAAGATTAAATGTTCCCTCGATAGCTTGTGTGTCAAATCCACCACATTGTGGATTTACAGTAGTGGTTGCATTTAGTACAATAGGACTATTACTAACCACATTTCCAGCTAAATCGGTGGCGGTTATTGTGAAAGTGTAATTGGTGTTTGGAATTAAGCTTGGAATTACAACAGCATTTTGTAAACCAGACGGATAAAATGAGTTAACTGGAGTTCCACCAGGATAGGTAATAGTATAAGAAACAGTTCCTGAATTATCGACGGCATTCATTAACAATTGAACCGAAGTTCCCGTTACAGTTCCTATAGATGCTGTAAAATTTGTTGGCGCAATTGTATCAACTGCGGTATTTTGATATACTCTTATATAATCTATAACCATACTCGCTTGTGTAAAATTTGCTGGAATTGTACCTGCAAAACCACCCATAGCAATATTAAACAGAAAGTATTGATCTGCATCAAAAGGCCAAGTGCTTGCATTTTTTACAGCAGGATTATACGTATAAAAAGCCACTCCGTCTAATAAAAATGTAATTTGATTAGGTGACCAATTCATCGAATAAATATGATAGTTCTGATTGATGTCATTCAATTGTATGCCTCCTTTATTGATAGTATTCCCAAAAGAGGAAGGAGTATGAATAGCCGCACCAATATAATTTATAGGTTGATTCGGGAAAATACCATGTTCCATAATATCAAGTTCACCACATGCAGGCCAACTAGTTGTTCCAAAATTTTGATCAAAAAAACCGCCGTCTTCATTGATATTTTTCCCTAAAAGCCATAATGCAGGCCATGTTCCTTGTGCGTTAGGTACTTTTGCTCTAATATCTACTCGACCATAGGTAAATGCAAATTTTGAATTTAATCTTGCTGATGTATATTGTTTTGTTACATTTTGATCAGTAAATGTCTCTTTTCTTGCTACGATATTTAAATTACCATTTGCTACAAATGAATTCGCCAATCGATTAGTATAATGCTGGACTTCGTTATTAAACCAACTGCCACCAGCAGGAATTTGTGTTTGATGGAACCATTTATTGGCATCTAATGGACCATCAATATTAAACTCATCCGACCAAACTAAGTCATTATAAACAACATCAACTTGTGAAAAAACAGATTGACACACGAAAAGAAAAGCTACAAGAGCTTTAAAATATTTTTTTTTAATCATTAGATTAATCTTTTAAAATTTTAATTTTTCATTTTTATCCCATAAACCCCAATAAGCACCAACTTCGCCTTCAGGACCAACTTTCCACGACTCATCAAAAGAGGAAAAGTAAAATACTTCTACATCATATTTATTGCACCAACTAATACACTCAATAAAATAGCGCATGGCATTTTCGTTATTTGCTATAGCTCCTTTTAAAAAACCTCCTTCGCTTGGCCAACCGGTTTCGGTAATAATAACACGCTTCCCTTTTCCGGCATCTTTAGCAGAATTGAACATACTAACCATGTGGTGAAAGCTATATTCTATTGGGCAACCTTCCCAGTAGGGATAACAATTAGTCAGAATTACATCGCATACATCTGTAATATTCGGACGATGAGAAAACTCATAATAGGCATCAACGTAGCCAACCGGAATGTTTGGTAAAGCTACTTTAACGCGATTAATGTATGCTATTAATTGTTCTTCCGTCAAGTCTTTACGATACATTACTTCATTACCAACGGCTGCAATATCAACACAACCTTCATTTGCTAATTGTATTAATGCTTCGATTTCTTTTTCATTTTTTTCTAAATCATCACCAAGCCAAGCACCAACAAGTGTCTTCATTCCATTTTCGTGAGCAATTCGAGGAATAAATTCGTTTCCTTCAATACATGAAAAAGAGCGAACCCATTTGGTATATGGCTTTAAAATTTGAATTCGACGATTAACTTGTTCTGAAGTAATAATATCGCCAGGCTTTTGTCCGTCTTCATACATACTGAAACAAATACCATGCATTCCGTTTTCTAGCGTTTCTCTCCAGGTATTTTTAATGTTTGGCAAAGATAAATCCGCAAAATCAAAAGTTTGATATTCGCTTTTATTACCATTATCTCGATTATTTTCTAATGAAAAATAGTGACCTTCTCTAAATGACATAATATAAATAAATTAAAATTTTAATTTTTCATTTTCATCCCAAATTCCCCAAGCTGTTCCAACGGTTCCTTCCTGAACTACTTTCCATGGTTCATCAAAAGAAGAGAAATGAAATAGTTCTATGTTGTTATTTTTTGCCCATTCTTGGGAAGATATAAAATATTTCATGGCGTTAACTTCTGTTGGAATTGCCTCATCAACCGTTTCTCCTTTGCTTGGCCAGCCTGTTTCTGAGATGATGATTTTCTTTCCTTGACCAATATTTTTGGTGACTTCATACATGTTTTGCAAGTAGGTTGTTGCATAATCGATAGAAGCACCTTCCCAAAAAGGATAAAAGTTCACTAGCAATACATCACAAGTTGATATCAAATTAGGTCTATCTAAAAACTGATAATATGCATCAACATAACTAACTGGAATATTTGGCAAGGCAACTTTTACTCTATTTATATAAGTAACAAGTTCCTGTTCTGAAATCTCGTTTCGGTGTAATACCTCATTTCCGACAACTGCTATGTCAACCAAACCTGACTTTGCAAGCGCAACTAGGGCATCAATTTCTTTTTCATTTCTAGCTTTATCATTGCTAATCCATGCTCCAACAATTGTTTTCAATCCTTTTTGCTTCGCAATTTCTGGTATTAACTCGTTACCTTCTGTACAGGAGAATGAACGAACCCATTTTGAATATGGAGCGATAATGTCGATACGTCTTTTGATTTGACTTTCAGATAAAATATCACCCACTTTTTGATTGTCAACATAAGCACTAAAACATAAACCGTGTAATCCATTATTTAACGTTTCGGAAAAAAGAGCTTTTAATTCTATACTACTTTTTTGATTAAGTGCGGTATGTATTGAAGTTTTTAAATCTTTATCTTTTAATAATGCAGCTAATTTTCCTGATAAATAAGAAGATGATTGCGTTTTCCCTTTTTGTTTTCTTTTGGCTAATTCATCTTGTATACTTTTCAGCTTTTCTTCAGTAAGACCATAATTCCACATGTAAAAAATAGCGATTAGTGTTCCAGTGATTGGAATTGCTGAGAAACAAAAGCGCAACCAAAATAATGTTTCTGGCGATTGCTGAGCTAAATTTCCGTCAAAATTAATTACATCAAGAATTAAATAACTTAGCAATCCTGCTACTGCAAATCCGAACTTTACAACCCACCAATAAATAGCACCAAAAATACCTTCGCGACGCAATCCATAATTTAATTCATCAACATCACAAACATCAGCAGTCATTGACATCATTGTAGTAAACAATCCTCCTATACCAAAGGAAAAGAAAGGAATTGCAATTAAAAATAAGTAGGGTTTTCCCGGAATAAATAGAGAATAAAGTAAAATGTACCCAAAAATTGAGATGGACTGCGAAACCAAAAATGCTTTCTTTTTACCAATTTTTTTGGCCATTTTTACTACTAAAGGAATAACTAAAAAAGTGGTTACTAATGCACCACCACTTCCAAAAATGGCTGGCCAAATTCCGGCGGCTTGTTGATTCCCATTGAATAAATAATATACAATAATGAAAAATGTAAATTGAGCAACAGTATTAAACGCATTAAAGGTATAAAAAGTGGCAAAACATAATTTTCTAAAATCGGCAATTTTGAAAGCTTCTTTAAATTCGTGTATTAAATTTTTAAAAATTTCGCCAATATTTCTAATACTTATTGATTTGAATGAAGTCTCGTCAACTGTTGATTTTGCAGTAATAAAAAATGCAGGAACCATCGCAAAAATCATACATGGAATTCCTACCCAGATAGCCAATGTTCTTGTGGCAACTTCGGGATTTGTAAACAATTCTTTATCGTACATAATTATCCAAAACCAGGGTACAATTACCCATGCCCATTGGCCAATCCATTGAGCAATTGCCATGATCTGGGTTCTTTCGTGAAAATCTTCACTCATTTCATAACCCATTGCGACGAACGGAACGCTGAAAATCGTTAATCCTAAATAGAGTAATAGCTTAAAACTAAGAAAGTATATAAAATTAAAGTAAACGCCGTTCTCTTTAAAAATTTGCCACATCAATAAAAAGGAAATTCCCATAATCAATGCCCCAATAAAAACGTAATGTCTTCTTCTTCCCCATCTTGAACGAGTATTATCAGTTATAAATCCCATTATAGGATCTATGATAAAATCAAATAATCGCGGAGCAAAAGTTAAAAATCCTACCATCCAAGGATCAAAACCAAAACCGGCTAATAAAACAACCATAAAAACCCCAAGCGCGGCAGGAAACATTTGATTAGCTAGCATTCCTATGCCAAAAGCTATTTTTTTGTACATAGGAACCATTGCTTTGGTATTTGTAGTGTTGTTAGACATAAGTAAGATTTTAAATTGTTTGGTTAGTTTGGTTTTATTACTACTGTTTGCAAAGCTTTTGCATCGATAGAAATCATTTCTTTTTGATTATTTAACTGAATTTCAATTGATTGTTTTACTTCAGATGGATTAAAAATCGCAACAGCAACAGAGCCATCTGGATTTTGTACTGCTGTGGTCACTACTTCTTTTGAATTAATCGTGCAACCTATTTTTGTAGCACCGGGACGCATGAATTTACTAAAATGCGCCATCGTATAATACAAAGGCGTAAAATATACTTCATCTTTGTCAGGGTCAACGATGATTGGCGCCACACACCAATTTTTAAACCAATTTGGTCCACCTTGACGGTCTAAAACCATATTCCAATCTATCCATCCATCAACCCAATTGTTTAAACAGCCAATAATGTCATTGGCATAGCGGTTAACAGGAGCATATTTTGGATGTAAGTGTTTTTCTTTTTCTGATGCCCAATCCCAACCCCAATCAGTGGCTTCTTTTTTCCAATACCAAGCATCGTCTTGCCAATGCGGAATTTCTGAGTCTACACAACCTTCCGTTTCAATAAGATATTTGTTGGGCGCTTTTTTGTGAGCATATTGCAACTCTTTCGCAAAATAATCATAGGTGCTTTCATACCAGTGAATGGCAGTTCCTGCAAAATATTTTGATGTCGCCTCATTTTTAAACATCGCATCTACCCATTCTGGTAAACCCGCTCTGTTTTGGTCATACCCAAATATTTTTACATCCTTCCAACCGTCTTTTTCTAATTTGGGTCCAAGGTGATTTTGAACAAAAAGCGTCATTTCTTCTGGAGAGAACAGCGTACTTTCCCAGTTGTTTCCGTTTCCGTGTGGCTCATTGATAACGGTAACACCCCAAATATCAATACCTTCCTTTTTATAAGCTTCGAGGTATTTTGAAAAATACAGTGAAAAAACATCATTGAATTGGGGTAGTAATTTTCCTCCTACATAGTTTTTATTGTCTTTCATCCATGGTGGGCACGTCCATGGTGAAGAAATAATTTTAAAACCACCTTTAGAAATCGCTTTTGCCTCTAAAATCATCGGTATTAAGTCGGATTTATCATCTTCTATGGTAAAATGTTGCAACGTCATATCATTTTCAACTTTGGCATAGGTGTAATTGCTTAAAGAAAAATCACAAGACGCTATATGTGTTCGTGTTAATGAATAATTCGCACCTTCTTCACTGAAATAAGCATCTAAGATTTTCTTACGATTTTCTTTACTCAATCGATTGAGTAAAAAGGCCGAAGCTTCGGTAAAAGAGCCGCCAAAACCAGTAATGGTTTGAAATTTTTGCTTTGGGTTAATAGCAATGGCAAGAGCATTTTCACTTTCTGAAAAAGTTGTAATTTTCGTTAAAGCATTTCCTTTTTCGGACGTTTCATATACATCTAAAGTCCAATTTTTCTTTTGAGCTTGGGTATTTATCATACTTAATAATACTACTAGGTATAAAAATTGTTGAATTTTCATAATTCAATTCATTTTGTATTCATTAGTTCCTTTTCAAATTCTTTTATTGGTGGCATTTCTACAGAGTCTAATAGTCTTTTCAAATTTCCATTGAATGTTTTTTGAATAGTGTTACCGTCTCTCTTTAATTTTACAAAAACACCTTTATCTACTACATCCCAAAGAGCGTATTTTGCATTACCATCCACTGTGAATAGTCCAAAATGATTTTCGGAACCACCGGGATTTCCCGCGTCTTTCCATGGCTCGTCAAAAGCTTCAAAATAAAAGCAAGCGACGCCTTGCTTGTTTGTCCAGTCTCGCATTTTGTGATAAAAAAGACCCGCTTTGTACTCATCTACTGCTTTAGAGTCTTTGCTTCCGTACAACTCATTAGAATAGGTTGCCCAGCCTGTTTCGCCGATATGGATGGGTTTTTGTATACCCAAACTTTGCATATATTTTTTTACTGAATTGAATTGCGCTTTTGCGTAATCAACCGACCTTTGCATGGCCAAATCCAATTGTTTTTCTTTAGAAAGTTGAAATTCACTTTCAGAAACTCCCCAAAAAACTGGGTTATAATGCGTGTCGTGCATTGGATAAGTGTGCATTGATATATAATCTACCGCTTTTATCAAGAGATTTAAATCAGCGGTGTGGTATTCTTTATCACCGCCACCCCAAGATGCAAAATTATCGGAACTGGTAATCCACAAATCTTTTGATAACTGACCCTTCTTTTTAAGATCTTGAAGATGATTTACCCATTTCAAAATTATGGAAGGCTGCACATAATAGGCTGTTGCCCATTTTACCATAGCTTCGTTTCCTACGGCAATTATTTTTATTATTTCTGGATATTCATTTGCCAATTCCACAGCGTGCGCTATCTCAGCAGCGTTTCTTTCACTTTCTTCGTTATGATTAGGTTCAAAACCTGTCCATGCATTTTTGCAATCAATCCAAGCTCCAAGCATAACGTACATCTCAAAATCTGGATTTTCTTGCTGGAGTTCTTTTATAGCTTTTAAAACATTTACTGCTTCTGGAAGATGAACATTATAAGTTCTGATGATTTTAACATCCATTGCAGAAAGAATTTTCATATCCTCTTTCAATTGAGAAATAGTAGGTTGAACTCTTCTGGAATTGGTTCTATAACCTCCATAAGACATGGCCTGATACTCTTTGTTTCCTAATAATTTTTCTGCAGTCATCTCTTTTGAAACTAAATTTCTTGTATTGGCTGGTTTACACGATATAAACAATAGTAATATTATGTAAATCAGATGTTTCATTATCTTAAAATAGTAGTGTTTAAATACACTTCAACCTTTTCTATTTCACCTGTTCTATGGAATATCTTATTGCTTTCTTCTTCGTTTAATTCTAAAGTTTCAAAAGTTTTAGTTTCTCCATTGTTATAATTCAAAACAATTTTGCTTGCTGTGTCAATTCTGTAAATAATTGGTACTTGACATGTTGTAAAAGCTAAACTTTCTTTTTTAAGATTGAAAGTTTTACTTGATCCATCTATCATCACAAAAGTCACATCGGTATCCTGAGTTAAAAACTCATCTTTTTTGAGAAAATTAGGTTTAAATTGTAATTTACCGTCTTTCATTTTAACACCTAACTCGCCTACTCTTGTTAAAATATCTTCTTTTACTTGACCCGTCATTCCTGGTTGTTGTGCACCTTTGTTAAATGGTGTGTGTGAGTATGGGTCAGTAGAGAAAGCGCCATAAACTTCAGGTGATTTGTGTACTCCAATTCCATCACCAATTTCATCAAAATGAGAAATTAATGCATCGATAACTATTTGCTCTTCTTTATTATCAATAGCTTGATTGATAACCTCAAGGACGGCAACATGTAATTTCGAAACCATGTGCCAATAAATAGAGCCTAAACCTTCATAACCATAAAAAGTTCCTGAACGACCAGTAAAAGCTTTGTGATTAAAAACCTCTTCAAAAATAGTTAATACTGTAACGGTATCTGAATTTACTAATTCTTTATATTCCTTGTTGTTCTCTAAAACTGTAAGCGCTTCTTTCAGATTGTTTGCATTATGAAAATTACCATTGAAATGAAAGTTACCTTTTAGGTCTTTATTTATAATTTGTAAATTATTATCATCAACAAGTTTCTTTAAAAGTGCTGAATTTTGAACTTTTTCTCTAGGTATTGTATTTTTTTCTAAAAATTTTGGAAGCTCCTTATTGGGATATAAGATATAACTATTTTGATCTTTTCTATATAAACTGCTATTTCGCAAAGCATTTAATACTTCAAGTGATTGTTTGCCCGAAAGTAATCCTGAACTCAAAATGGCCACTTGACCTTCAAGCATTTCTGGTAAATAGGAAATAGAAACTGTATTATTTTCTACAGACATTAAATTATAAGCGTGATACAGTTTGTCTTGACGTTGATTGGCTTTGATGGAATGTTCTATAAAGTCAATACTTACTTGTGTAAATTTCTTTAAACCTTCCATGGAATGGGTTCTTTTTTTACCCCAAAAACCACTATTGTAAATTTGAAAACGATATTCGGAAGCGGCAATTCCCAGTGTATCAAGAATCTTTTTTCTATCTTCATTCGAAATTGTTCCTGATAACAACGGTTGAAAAGCAATAAGATTTTCTCTAACAGCATGATAAAACTCCACCATTTCATTGGAAATCTTGATAGTTTCTTGATTAGAGTTTTCTAAAATTTGTTGAAAAAACTTCAAAAATCTACGTAAATAACATAAAGTTACCATAGAAACTCCATTGCCAACCAAAGCATTATTTGCATCATTCCATTCCGGTCTTTGGGTGTTCATCCATATTCCTGCTTCGGGAATAAAGTTTGACATTTTTGCCAAAACGGTAGCTAGTATTTTCTCAATAAAGTTTACGTGATAAATTTCATCGTTATTATCTCTTAACAATGCTCCATCGGCACCATTTTCAATTCTTCGTTTATTAATTTTTGAATCCCACTCGTGATTAAACTCAATTGTATCTTTAGGATTTACCAAAATATCTTGGTAGGACTTTATAGTGTAAGGAACGGCTGCGTATACGAAATAGTCTTTATCGAAGTAAGAATTCAATTTACCTGGCTGGTACTTTTCAATAAATTCTAAAAATTTCAATAAATATATAATTTGGTGATCACCCCAGTAACCGATGTATGACCACGGATTATCAGGTTCGATAGTTTCCCAATCAAAACCATCTTTGGTCACACGATAAGGGTTATATCCATCAAAAGTTGATGCATTTAAAAATTTATGAATCATTCCATCGATAAACTCAGGAAAAGCATTGGCTAGCGACTCCCAGTTTTGAAAAATATCGCGCCAATTTCCTTCATAGTCTAATATTTTAGAACCATCAATTTCACTAGTTGTATTGATAGAAAATTTATTCCAAGGACGGCTTGGATCACCGTGTCTTCTACTGAATTTTAAAGGTAAATATTCTGTACATAACCTGATTAGGTCTAAATTATCAGTTTCTAAAACTATTTTTTGCAACTGGGAATATTCAAAAGTAATAGGAAGATTATTCAAAAAAGAGGCTTCGTTTTCATACACTACTTTATTGGCTTTTGCAATGTATTTTACAAAATCACTTTTCTCTATTTGGTAATTATTATCAAAAATTCCACCACGCATTATGTTGAATAAAGTGTTTGAAAAATGACGAGTATCTTTTCTGTGATCAGCGGTAAATTGTAAACCGTCAGCAGTGGCATTTAAAGCAATTAAATTTTGCTTACCCTGTTCAATATCTTTATTTATTTGACTACCTAAAGTTGCGTCATTACAAATAGCATCTGCTAGCTGAATGACTTGAGATTGATTTTGATTTACATTAGCAATTATTTGCCATGATTTGCAGGTATTCGCTTTCAAAGACAAATTTGTAGAGACAAAATAAGCGCCTTTTTCCCCTTTAACATCTGTTTCTTGAACTACATTTTGACGTTTTCTAAATGCAGCAAGTTGTTTAGATGAAAGTAAGTACTTTGGATTTTCAAGTCCTAATGACCAAGCAACATTAGCTTTAAGAGCTTCACTTGGTTCCGCTTTATCCACAATAATAGCGCTAAGAGCAAAAATTCCCAAACCACTTTCCTCATGGAGCTCATTTCTCTTATATGCATCGACTAAATTACTTGTAGTAGCTTGCAAATCTGCACTTACACCTTGTGGCAAAATATTTTGAATACCATCAATTAAAGTAATTTCAAAATCATTAATTGAAAGATTTATCAATTCAGATTTTTTTACAAATCCGAAGAGATTACTAGAACACCATTGGTAACGGAAAGTCAGCTCGAAATCCTCATGTATTTCTTCGAAGATAATTTTATTTCCGTAGGTATTTTTGTACAGATTTCTTGTAATTGAATATTTATCATTAAAACGCTCAGAAAATGGCTCCCAAAGATGAACTTCATTATTTTTTTTAATTTGAAAAATCGATTTACTACCTGTTATATCGGCAAATTCGGTGATTTTATCATCAGTATAATAAGGGAAAAAAGCAAACTCTGCATTTTTACGTCCGGCTGTTACTCCGCCGTTACTTGAAATAAACATCCAATGGTTAGAGTCACTAACAATACTCATGAAAAAAGGACGCATCTTGTCACTATCCTTAATTTTATAAAATTTTTCTCCTTCGATATCAATTAATTGCATATGGACATTATATTATTAGCTTTTCAAAAAATGAAAAGGTTTAACTTAAGTATAAAAAAAAGGATAAAAGTTTATGGAACTACATTCAAGGTAACATTATCAATATTTACCCTACCGACAGCTGCACCCAAATCAAAAATAACTCTACTATTTGCACTACTAAAGTTGGCAACTAAATCGATACTGAAACTTTGGACAGTTGGCGTAATATTTCTGGTAACTGATTGGTTGGTGAACGGTGCTCCACTTAAACCAATACCAACGACCATACTTCTGTTAATATCTGACCATGCATCAAAAGTTAAGCGGTATGTAGTTCCTTGAGTCATAGTAATACCTATTTGAGAAAGATTAACGTCAAAAGGATTACCCGCAGCTGTTACATTTACAGAAAAGTAGGTATTCTGATTTTCAGTAACCAATAAAATAGATGGAATTGGATTTGCAACTCCTAAACGCCACGGATTTATTCCACCTTCGAAATCGCCATTAAGGATTAATCCTCCTTGAAAAACAAATACTGAAATAGTGCTTACATAACTTTTTACAGTTGAAGTAGCCAAATTTGAACAGGTGAGACGAACAGAATATTCGCCCGTTTGCGTAAAAGTCTTAACAGGATTTTTAATAGTAGAACTTGTACCGTCACCAAAATCCCAAAAATAACTATCTGCATTTTCAGTTGTATTTATGAAGGTGATTTTACCGGCTTCAGCTTCTTTAACGTAAGTATACTTAACAACAAAATTTTTTGGAGCACTAATAACTTCTTCGGGTGTATCGCAAGCAACAAGGTTTATTATTACAGCAAAAAAACTTAAAATTTTTATCGATTTATACATTGTTTCTTTTTTTTATTGATAAATTCTAACATAGTCTACAATCATTCTTTGCGGGAACGTTGTGTTGTTATCAGGACTTCCTGGTAAATTTCCACCCACAGCTAAATTCAAAAGCATAAAAAATGAATTATCGAAAACCCATTGGCCTCCAACTTCTTCCACATCGCTTCTTGTAATCTGACTGTACAAAACATTGTCAACATACCAATTTATATAGTTTTCGGTCCATTCAACGCCAAAAACATGGAAATCAGTATCAAATCTTCCGTTAGGTAGCGCATACTTTTTTGATAGACTTTGTCCAGCAGAATAACCTGGTCCATGAATAGTCCCAAATATCTCAGTAGGCTTGTTACCAAGATATTCCATTATATCAATTTCACCACACTGAGGCCATAATACACTACCTGCTTCATAACTTGGATTTGAGCTATCACAAATCACATTTCCTGAACCATCAAAAGCTGGTGACTCGCAATAATTACTACCTAACATCCAAAAAGCTGGAAAAAAACCTTTTCCCTGAGGTAGTTTAATTCTAGCCTCAAAACGGCCATATTTTTGTTCAATTTTATTTCTTGTTTTTAGTCTGGCAGAGGTATAACTGGCGCCTCCAAAAGCCTCTTGCCTCGCTGTTATGATTAGATAACCATTCTGCACGACAGCATTTTCAGGTCTATCTGTGTAAAATTGTAGCTCATTGTTTCCCCAACCATTTCCCAATGGACCTCTTCCTACATCAAAAGTCCAATTAGCCGGATTTGGTGCACCATTTACATCAAAGTTATCTTCCATAACTAAATCGAATTTAGTTACAACTGTTTGTGTAGAGTCTTCCGAACAAGAGCTAAAAAAAGTAAGAAGTCCAAAAGAAAGCAAAGCTAAACTGGAAAATTTGTTATTTATATTTTTCATTTCAATGTATTTTAATTGTTGTTATAAAAATAAATATTATCGACCCATAAAATTGAATTATCACCACCTTCAAAGATAATTTGTCCTAAGTTGGATCTACTGGCTAAATTTGGCATCGCAGAGAATGGAATTGTAATTGTTATCCAATTTTGTGAAACAAGTGTTGGTGCCACGAATGTAGTAGAATGCCTTGTGTCATCTCCTCCACCAAAAACACCATTCGCACCAAAGTCAACTATTATAACACGTAATTGTCTGCCAGGCGCAATAGGCCCAGGAATATAAAAGTTAGCATGAAAATGTGTCATACTTGTGGCATTTACCGTTGGACTACTAAATTCTATACCAACAAAATTATAATTTTTATAATTTAAAATATTATCACCATTTACAGAAAAATCTTCTGATACTGTTGTTTGCCATGGCTGCCAATATCCATTATAATAGTTTACTGGCACATTGATGTAAGCATCTGAAAAAATTGAAATTACACTACTACTAGGTCTTGTTGGTACTGGAGCACCTGGAAAATTACCAAGCGCAGTGATTGTCAACGATCCTTGCGCCGTAGCATTACGTAAAGTTGCGGTAACAACGGCTGTACCAGAAGTACCAATTACATTGGTGAATACTTGACCAGCCGCATTTGTTTGAAAAGGACCAGTTACTGATGAATTGGTAGAATTAAAATTAAAATATCCTGGCGCTGCATTAATCGAAATATTTTGTCCAGAGGATAAATTATATACAGCACCAATTTGACTTATTATTTGACTTCCGCCAACAAAACCATCAGCTGTGCGATTATCTCCGTTAAATATAAATGGATTAACTAGAGCTGTAGTACCTAATTTCTCAAATCGAATTTCATCTAACCATATAGTGTAGCCCATTCCGTTTGTACTATTGGTACCAGCGGCAAACATAAACATACCACGCTCTTGTACAAGCCTTGCTGCATCAGGTATTGGAATTACATATTTTCTCCAAGTTGTAGATAACTGAACGTTTGTAGTAACTTGATATTTATTTTGGAGAAAATCAATACCAAAGCCTGTTTCAAACGTGGCTGTGGTTGATCCTTTTGCCCAAAATGTTAATGCATCATAGCTGGTTAGATTTCTTCCTTCGCCACGATCTCGAAATATTCCGCCGATGTAACCTCCATTTGGATCATTTGGTGCAGGAACATCAATCCTTATAGATGTACTTCCTTCATATGCCGTATTACTATCCGTATTAAAACCGGATGTATTGGCACCCGTAGCTGGGTCAAAAGACTCAAAAAAACCATCGGTTAAACCGATTGGAGCATCAGTAAAGATTTCAGCAGTTTTTGGAAAGCTGGCTAAAACCGCGTCATCCGAAACTTCTCTTTCACAACTTGTGAAACAAAACACAAGACCTACCAGGCTTAGTTTTGAAAGAACTATAATTCTATTTGTTTTCAATTTCATATTTATAATTTTTTATTTTTAATTAATGGGTAAAGACACTTTATAATTTTTAAGTTAAAATATAACTGTATGTAGGTGTTATATGGTTATTTTAAATTCTTTACTAATTATTCTTGTTTAGCATATAATTAGATATAGGTTTAAAATGTTTTTTAATTCTATAAGAAATAAAGGTAAATATTATCTAAAATAAAATTTGGACCACCAACGAGAATTATAGCACCCAAATTATTTTTTTGGGTCGCAATATTTCCATCTAGTGGGATTGTAACTGTATTCCACTGTCCAGGAATAAGACCAGTTGCGGTAAACCTTTTATCACGATCATCTCCTGTTGGATTGCCATTATTCACATTTGTTTCAATTTGTTGATTTGCACCAATATCTCTAATTTGAAATTCAATTGAGGTTGCGGCAGTAGGTACAAAAACATCTACATTCATAAATGTCATTGCTGTAGCATTAATAGGTGTTTCAACAAACATAATTCCTGTAAAATTATTAGTAGTATAGGAAGCAATTTGATTTCCATTAAAAGAGTCTATCGTTGTAACAGTGGAAGAACCACCAAAACCAGGCGTGAAATTTGGAGCAACGGCATTTGTGTAAGCATTACTAAAAATAGAAATTACATTGGATGCAGGTCTTGTCGGCGTTGGAGACTGCGGAAAATTACCATTTGAATTAATTGTTAATGAACCTTGCGCCAACTGACTTCCGAGTTTCGCTGTTATAACCGCTGCTCCTGACAGTCCTACAACATTAACCACACCCTGCTCACTTACATTGGCTACATTATTATTAGAAGACATAAAATCAAAATAGCCATAGGCAGCATTTACGGAAACATTTTGTCCGTTTGACAAATTAAAAATTGAACCTATTTGATTAATATTTTGTGTTGAACCGGTGTAAGTATTAGACACTATATTTTGAGAATTTAAGATGTATGCTTGTACAAGTGCATTAGTTCCCAATTTTTCAAAACGCAATTCATCAATCCAAAAAGTATATCCTTGTCCATTTGTACTGTCTGTTCCTGCGGAGAAAATAAACATTCCACGTTCTTGTGTGAGTTTGGAAGCATCTGGAATTGGGATTACAACTTTTCTCCAATTTGTTGATAATTGAATGTTGTCAACGGTTGCACTGTATTTATTATTTACAAAATCAACTCCAAAACCAGCTGTGCCAATGGTAGCGGTAGTTGAGCCTTTTACCCAAAACGTAAGCGCATCATATCCAGTTAAGTTTCTACCTTGACCACGGTCTCTAAAAATTCCGCCAATGTATCCTCCATTTGGATCATTTGGTGCTGGAACATCAATTCTAATTGATGAACTTCCTACGTAGGACACTTCGTTATCAGTATTGAACCCAGTTGGATTAGCACCTGTTGCAGGATCAAATGACTCAAAAAAAGCATCAGTTAATCCAACTGGTGCGTCGGTAAAAATGTCTGCAGTTGATGGAAAAGAAGCTAGTACTGAGTCATCAGAAACATCTCTTTCACAACTTAAAACTAAAAAGGATAAAGCCATAAACGCTAAACCTGATAAACAACTTTTTTTGCTTATAACATTAATCATAGTTACTAATTTTAATCGTTATACAACAGATTTATTTACAATATATTACCTTCCAATATTAATTTGAATGTAGGTTCTAAATTCCCATTCGCTACCATCAGGAAAACCAACTGGACTAACTATTGGTTCATTAGAAAAAGGTGGAGCTACATTAGGAGAAAATCTCGGTGAAAATTGATCTAGTGAACGCCAAGTTCCTCGTACTCCAATTCTTGTATTTGGCAAAATAAACCAATCTGGTTTACCTAAACTGAAAGATACATCGAGCATCGTTTGAACTGGGAATGTAAGGTTAAAATCTCTATGATAATCAAATGGTCCCCAATCGTTTATTTTTAATGCATACATAAATTTCCATTTCGTGTAGATAGCTCTTACATCAAAACCGAATCTATTAATTGTTCTTTGTGAGTCACCGTTACCTTGACCATTACCTACATAAAAATTACCAATAATTCCCAAATCTGAACTAAGTTTAGAAACCACTCGCGAATTTACTTCCCATAAATCTTCTGCTGGAGCAGCATCTGGAAAATCAAAGAACGAACGATCTGCTAAGAAACCGATATGCGCGTCCATTGTAGTTGGTAAACGTCTGTAAGTGAAACCAAGGTTCATTGCAAATTTTGCATCTTCTGATTTATCGTTATCCCATTCATACATCCAAGTTCCTGGAGTTTGATCAAAAGATAAAAGTAATTCATAACCATACATTTCTCTGTTACCATTTCTAACAGCAAACGGATCATCGATAACATTTCTTAAACGTGCTGCGCCACCAAAGCCCATAGGCATTGCGTTTACTAAAGGATCTTGGTACATAAAATTTGGAGCAATTTGCAGCTTGCCAATATTATAAGTGAAACCCGATAAAAGATTAGTCATATTACCACTTCCTGAATCTTTTAATCTCCAACCTGTAAAGGTTTGTGTTTGATCAGCACCGCCACCTGCAACTAAACCAATATAGGAACCTTGTCCATACCAATTGAATTTACCTCCGAGATAAGTCAGTTTGAATTTTCCACCCCAGTTATCGCTACTTTTAATTTTATCCTCAACTACTTCACCATTTGCATTTATATCTTGATAAGAACTGCCATTCAAAGGTCTTCCACCCCAAATACCTCCAACTACAATAGACAGCTTTCCAAATTTTCTTTCAACTGCTAAAGTTGCTCTTTCTGTTGCCCACGGTGGAATAACACCTGAACGAAGTTGATTTTGATTTAAAACACGTCTTCCTGTTTCGTCGAACACAACATTGGTATTAAAATCTCTATGATATATACCTGCTACATCAAACTTTCCAAATTTTCGTTGGTACTTTATCAAAGAAGCAGGGTTTGCACCCCACCATAATTGAGGTCCAGCTGCTACTTTCAATCCCTTAAACATACCTTTCCCTTCAAACTCTACTCCAGAAATTTCTCCGTTGTAAATATCAAGATTTGGTCCATAATTTGCTTCTGGATATAAACCAAAGAAATCACCTTCATAACCCCAATGATAATGACCTGTTCTGTAAAAACCTTTTAGATCAAAGTCTTTTTCGTTCCACTCAAACTCTGCTTGGTAAACTCTTAATCTGTTTGGGTCGTTAACAACAACATTGGTATTTTGTCCATCAACAACACCAACTACAGTTTGACGTCGGCCTACATTTTCATAAAAAATTTCATCAATAGGATTTTCGGCAATGTTACCCAAAACGTTGAAAGTAACTTCAGCTCGCATATTTGACGAAGGCTTACCTTCAACTCCTATAAAATAAGATTGCATCTGGTCAAAGCCCTGCTGAGTTGGATATACATTACTATTTGGAGCAGCATTTTCAGGAGTTGTTGTAAGATGTCCACCCGTATTAAAAGTTGTAAACTCTGCTCTCAAAGTACTTAAACTTAAAACTGAACTTTCACCGCCAGAAAGTGCCGCTTTGTCACCACGAGCGCGAAGCGAAGCGTCCATTAAACTAGAGTCGTCAAAAAGAGCATTTAAATTAGCGGTATTATTTCCTGGAGCGTAAGGATTAAATTCATGTAAATCTTTTAGAACGTAATAAGCAGCACGTGGATATAAGTCATAAAAACCTTTAGCATTTGTTGGACCTTTAGCGCATATACCAAACCATTCTTCGTTCATATTATTTTGTCCTTCTACAAAATCTTTTTGATAGCCACCATTTGACCATGACGCATTGCTATCATGCATGTCTAAATTTTTGGTCTGACCATATTTCCACCAACCATCACTAAATTGGAACGTAAAACCTCCTAATGAATTATTAGATTTACCCATACCGTCGGCATTTTCGTAGATTTCTCTCCAATTCCCTTTTAAGTAAAAAGCTTGTGATTCCTGATCTTCTTGATTTGAAAGTACATTAAACGCGTCAGAACCAAATTCTGTAAATAGAACTGGTTTTCCATATTCTTTTTTTACTCTTTCAAATAAATCTCCAAAGGATACACCGCGATACACATTACTACCAAATATGTCAATATCTTTACATTCTTTAGCGATAATATCTAAAAATAATAAATCACCATTACATATTGCTATCGGATGTGATTTATCGACTGCTTTCATGGCAACAGCTGCTTGGTTAAACAATTTATACATTGCTTGAGCTCGAACTGTAGATTTTCTATCTTTAATAGGAATATTTTCAGTTTCTGCTCCATCCCAAAAAAGACCGTAATTATTTTCATTACCAAGCAAAAACAACAGCAAACCTTTAGTGTCTTTATAATCTTGGGCCATTTTGGTAACCTCTGCAAGCAGCATTTCTTTTGTCATGGCGTCGGAATACTCTGTGTTAGGTGTCCAAACTCCGTCGAGAGTTAGACCATAACGACCGAAAGAATGATTAAGCATGGTATAAATCCCGTGGTTAGTGTAAACATACTCTATCCATTTCTTCGGCATTCCCGAATAAACTCTTATGGTATTAACCCCCATATTTTTTAACAACCCCATTTCATTATCCAACGCTTGCTGGATGAAAGTATCGGGCTGTGTCCATAAGCTGTAACTGTAGTTTGTACCAACAGGAAAATAATCCCAGTTCATTCCATTTACAATAAAATCTTTTCCATCAACTTCCAGCCTAAAACCATCATTATTGTTTTTAAGTACAATTTTGTTAGCCTGTGAAAATGCTGATAGTGATAAAAGCAAAAAGGTAAATAGTAAAATAAAATTTCTCATGTTAAAAGTTGTTTGGTTTGAAAAATATAATAAAGTTTGAGTTAGTTACAGGTTTTAGTGCCAATAAATGTGATATCTTTAATTTAGGCCTTGTATTATTAGGTAAATAGCAATATTTAACAAATAAAATTATCAATTGTAAATTTACATTTTTTACAATTTACATTAAAAAAAAATTAAAATACAAACTATACAAATTAAAATAATCTACTAAATAAAGATAAAACGACTGTATAATTAGCGCTAAAGGAGAAAAAGATAAGAATTTGCTCCAACTAATTTTGGTATATGTATAGCTTTTGTATAGGTGAATTCACTTAAAAAGTAAAGTATCAAATCGAAAGAATGTACTCAACAAGGCCTGTTTCATGAGGCAAATCCATTTTTTTACGCAAACGATAGCGTTTTATTTCTACACTACGAACTGAAATATTTAATAAAGGAGCTATTTCTTTGGATGATAAATTTAATCGTAAATAAGCACATAATCTTAAATCATTTGGTGTTAATGATGGATGGGCTAATTTAACTTTCTTTAAAAAATCTTTATCCGCAGTATCAAACGCGTCTTTAAAAACATTCCATGCATTATCAACAATTACGTTCTTATTAATTGTTGTATTAATAATAGATTTTATACTTCTTGAACCTGTCTCTTCGGTAGACTTTTTTAAATCTTCCCTTATGAGTGTAAGTAATTCATCTTTTTTAATCAGACTCATAGTAGACAAGGCTAGCTCTCTGTTTTTTTCATCTACATCGGAGGAAAGCTGTTCATTTTTTAATTTCATTAACTGTTGTTCGTTTTCTAATTCTTTAATTTCCAACAACAAATTATTTTCTTCAATTAATTTTTGTTTTTGCTTGTGATAATAATTACCGTAGGCTTTGTTAACATAGTATGCAAACAAACATAGTAATATTAGATAAATAACCAAAGCAATATTAGTAATATACCAAGGCTTAGCAATTGTAAAAGAATAAATTACACTATTCTCTTGTTGGGAATTTAAAAACTTAGATCTTACTTTAAATGTGTAATCACCAGGTGATAAATTTTTGAAATTAATTGTAGACTTGGTGCTCCAATCACTCCATTCGTCTTGAAATCCTTCTAGTAAATATTGATATTCTGTAATAATATACTTATTGAATGCAGGTGTTGTATAACTAAATGTAATATTGTTTTCATCATGCGAAAACTCCCCTTTTTCAGTTATCGAGTAACTAACTAATTTTTCATTTTGTTTATTGGCACTAACATTAGATATCAATATTTTATTATTCTTATTATTTAATTCATTAATATTAAAAGTGTAGTAACCATCAGTCGTTCCAATTAAATAATTAGAGTTAGTTAAATGTGTAATGTTTTCATATCCTAGCATCGAGTTTGTAATAGATGAGGGAATTGATATTACATTTTTTTTTAACTCAGAATTAAGTTTATTCACGGTAAAATAATTAATATTACTTTTTGAAAATAGCCATAATTTATTGGTATCATCAATGATTAATCTACCTGATGTATATTCGTCATGGTTGAAAATCGCGCTTAAAGACTTATCGATTTCAAATTGTTTCGTCTTTTGATTTAACCTAAAAATTCCATCTTTATAAGCATAATAAATTGTATTATTAAATTTTGAAAGACTAGCATTTTTACCTTTTACGGGACGGGAATAAGCATAAATTTTGGAACTACTTTTATAGTCATCATCTATTTGAAAACGAAAAACACCTTTATACTCATGACTTATATAAACCTCTTTACGATCTGTTATCTCAAAATGTTTGGAGGAATAATTAAATCCAGATATTTTGTTTCTAAAAACCCAATTGTTGTTGATTTTCTCTAAAACAGAAATTCCATAGTAATTTCCTTGTAGTAATAAATTATTTTTACCGGGTACGGCTATTATCTTCCACGTTCCTGATTGAGAGAAAATTTGTTTTGAACTGCCATTTTCAATAATAATTGTTCCTGAGTCATGTGCGCAAAATAAGTTCCCTTCATGAATAAACAAGGACCAAACTTGTCCTTTAGTCCCAGCAACAAATTTAAATTGATTATCTTTCAAATAATCTTTGACGAACAAACCTTGATTTGTTCCGATGTATAATTTACCATTGTGAAGAATAGAGGTATAAACCGTACCTAGAGTGCCTGTTTCGTCAAAAAAACTTCTTATAGAAGATTGAAGATTTAAACAGTTTATCCCATTGTCTAAACCAAGCCAAATATTATGGTCGATATCTTCAAAAATAGATAAAACAGTATTATTACTAAGCCCTTTACTTTGTTTAATATGATATTTCACTTTTCCGTTTGGACTCAATATAAAAACACCATTCGAAATTGTTCCTACCGCAAAGTTACCATTTTCAATCATTTGACTACTATAGATACTGCTTGATGAAATTTCAGTATCTGCTTCAGTATTAAACTTCACTAAACTGCCCTTTGTAAACTTATAAAAGCCATTCTGTTGGGTGTGCAGCAGCAAGCCATCTTCAACTGCAAAGATATTTACGATTTTATTATCCTTTATTACTGTTCTACTTAATATTAATTGGCTAGAACCATTTTCAATTTCAAAAACATCGTAGTTAACTGTTTGATAATAAATCGAATTTGATGTCTTAAATGATTTTAAAATACTGTCTTTAGGAACGATTGTTTTAAATACTTTCAATTTAGTATCATAAATATATATTCTATCAAGCGATTGAAAAATAACCCATTGATCGTAATTTAAAATATTCCAAAACTGTTCATCAACATTAATTTTAGACTTTATTTTTTGGCTTAGCGAAAAGTACTGTAATTTTCCATTTTTTTCCCTAGTCCAAAACCCGAACTCCATGTAACAACCTGTATAAACTCTGTCGCCAATTACTTTGACGGAACGCATAATTGTCTCATTTGGTGATTTATACAACGTCCAGTTTGAACCATTAAATTCTAATAAACCATCATTATTAGCAAAATACATAAAATTATTTTTATCCTGTGAAATCATCCAATTTTGATTTCCAGCACCATATAATGTAGAACTATACTTTACAATTGGCGGTAAATCCTGAGCGCAAATTATACCAGTTAAAAAACTAAGTATAATTAAACTCATAAATCTGTTGTTAAATAACATCTTTTTAGTCATCATAACACAATATTACTAATTCTAAAATTAGTAAGAAAATTAAAAAGCAAATAATTTGGTTCACGTATAAAAAAGAAAAGCACGACATAAAATTCGTGCTTTTCAAAAAATAATTAACTTAAACTTATTCTTTTATGAAACGTGTTGATGATACAGTACCGTTAACAGATGCTTTAACAATATATACACCTACTTGAAGTTGAGCAACATCTAAAGTTGTTTGATTGCTGTTAGGAGTTTGAGAAACAACTTCTTGTCCTAATAAGTTGAATATTGAAACTTTTTCGATAGCAGCAGCCGCCTCAATGTTTAAAACACTCGTTGCAGGATTTGGATATAATTTTACGCTTGCAACTTCAAAACTATTTGTATTAAGCGTTGTATTTTTATGTAAATAAAGGTTATCATAGAAAATAGTTCCTAAATTGGAAGTCATAACAAATTGTGCAAAATCACTTCTGTTTGGACAAGCATTTCCTGGAGGTGTATTGATACACTGTAAACTAGATAAAGGAATATCGATTGAAATCCATCCCGATGCATTTGCGGCAGGAAATGGAGTGGTCGAACCGTTGTCATAATTTACCTGAAAAGCATTAGTTTCTCCTGTAGTTCCATTCCAGTTAGAGAACTTAAAACTAAAAAATTTGCCTGCAAGTGGTTCACTAGTCCATACATCCATGTGCACAAAAGTAAAATCGGTGGCATCAATTCTACCACTTAAAAACGCAACACCTTCACAACCTAATCCTGTAGTTCTATTAGTATTATTGCCTTCAACTTGCACTAAAGTAGTAACACCTGGACACCATGAAGTATTGTATGTATTATCATCACTACCAGTATAACCAAGAACTGCAACTGGAGTATAAGCATCGCTAAATATAGATTTTACATCAGCAACAGGTCTATTTGGCGGTGTTGGTGCCGCAGCTGTCGGTGCTGCTATAACTGGTGGTGCTCCAAGTGGACCTTTGATGTTATCTACAAAGAAGGTTCTTGCCGGTCTTGGAATTGGATTACCACCAGGGAAAAAGGACGTTCCACCAACGGTCCAATAAGTATGAATAACAAAACCACTGTAAGTACCATTCGCAAGTGGTGCTTGACCATCTAAAGATTGATCAAAAGTGAAAGAAACAGTTTGCCATGTGCTACCACCTGGGTGACTTGCAGCAGCAGCATTTATTGCTGGACCACCAACACCACCTGTTACCTTAACTAAAAAGGTTATAGGTTCTGCAGACCAAACATCCATTGTCATAGTTTTGGTTGCAGTCAAATTAACTAAAGATGATAAAGTTAAATTAACACCTTGCCATGGTTCACCCGCAGTATTACCTACAATTCTAAGAACCTGAGTAGTGTTAGTTCCTGTTCCAGTTTCGATAACTGGAGCTGGTGCGTCGCCAAAAGTTGCGCCTACGCTACCACTTTCGCCAGCTTCAAAACCAAGAACAAGGTCTTGCGCGAATCCTAATGAGGAAATCATTAAAAAAACAAATAAGGTAATTTTTTTCATAATAGATATTTTAAATTATTTTAACCAAATATACAATAAGTTTCTCTTACATATTTAAGTCCGATATATATAAAAACTATACACCGCAAATTATTAGAATGAAAAGAAAAATAGGGAAAGAATACGCTCTAGATGCAACCTGCAACAATTAAAACGTAAATTGAAATCGTATGATTGTATAGGTAATGTATAGTTAATTATCCCAATTAATATCCTGTTTTTAAATTTGAGGATATGAAATTTTCAATAGAATAAAACAATAGTCGCAAAAACAATAAAATTATAACAACTAAAATGCAAACCTACTAATTATCATATTCACAAATTGAACATGGTAATAGTGATTTGAACTTCTTTAAGTACAAGAAATGATTACATTTGCAATCATTTACTTTTTTTGCTATGAAAAGTTCCGAAATTGCTACGTTAGAACCCAAAAAAAACATTTTAATTAAAGGCGCACAAATTCATAACTTGAAGAATTTGGATGTTGTTATTCCACGTAATGAATTAGTGGTAATCACAGGTCTTTCTGGTTCAGGAAAATCGAGTTTAGCATTTGATACTCTGTATGCTGAAGGACAGCGTCGTTATGTAGAAAGTCTATCGAGCTATGCACGCCAATTTCTAGGCAGATTAGACAAACCTAAGGTAGAATATATCAAAGGTATTGCGCCAGCCATCGCCATTGAACAGAAAGTCAATACAACCAATGCACGTTCCACCGTTGGAACATCAACAGAAATATATGACTATCTTAAATTACTTTTCGCTCGTATTGGGAAAACATTCTCCCCAATTTCGGGCAATCAAGTGAAGAAAGACACGGTGTCTGATGTTGTAAATCGTGTAAAAACATTTGTACCTAATAGTAGATGGTTGCTTTTATCACCCATTCATCTTGAAGAAGGGCGACAGCTTGAGGATAAACTAAAAGTACTGCTTCAGCAAGGTTTTTCTCGTGTTCTCGTTGATAACAAAATGATTAGACTTGATGAAATCGACCAACATTCGCTTGATAATAAAGATATTCTCCTCATTATTGATAGAATAGTCTTCAATCCTGAAAATGCAGATGAGGAAGATTTTTATAATCGTCTGGCCGATGCTGTTCAAACGGCGTTCTTTGAAGGAAAAGGGATTTGTTACCTGCAAGAAGTTGATACCACCAATCGTCACGAATTTAGCACCAATTTTGAGCTGGATGGTATGACGTTCTTGGAACCTAATATTCACCTGTTTAGTTTTAACAATCCTTATGGTGCCTGCCCAACTTGTGAAGGGTATGGAAACGTGATTGGTATTGATATCGAATTGGTTATTCCTAACACTTCCTTATCAATATATGAAAACGCCATTTACCCTTGGCGTGGGGAAAGCATGGGTTGGTATCGAGATCAATTAGTCAATAACGCTTATAAGTTTGATTTTCCTATTCATAAGCCCTATTTTGAATTATCAGAAACACAAAAAGAATTACTTTGGAAAGGAAACAAATACTTCGTTGGACTAGATGATTTTTTCAAAGAACTGGAAGAAAAGAATTATAAAATTCAAAACCGGGTCATGTTATCTCGCTACCGAGGTAAAACCAAATGCAGCACCTGTAAAGGGAAACGCTTGCGCAAAGAAGCCAACTTTATCTCTGTGGGTGGACAAACAATATCCGATTTAGTTGATTTACCTATCAAACGATTACTACCCTTTTTTAAGGAACTAACGCTTTCAGAATACGATCAAAAAGTAGCGAAACGCCTTTTGCTAGAAATTAATAATCGATTGGACTTTTTAAGCGATGTTGGTTTGGATTATTTAACTTTAAACAGAAACTCCGCGACACTATCTGGTGGTGAGTCGCAACGAATAAATTTGGCCACATCATTGGGAAGTAGTCTTGTCGGCTCAATGTATATTCTTGATGAGCCCAGCATTGGGTTGCATCCGAAAGATACTGAAAGATTAATAAAAGTACTTAAAAACCTCCGAGATTTAGGCAATACGGTTATTGTTGTCGAACACGACGAAGATATCATGAAAGCGGCCGATAGAATTATTGACATCGGTCCCGAAGCAGGAACTTTTGGTGGTGAACTGGTGGCTGAAGGTACTTTCGAAGAAATTTTAAAAGCCGATACGTTAACCGCTAAATACCTCAATGGAAAACTTGAAATTGCTGTTCCCAAAAAGCGCAGGGTTTCTAAGAATTTCATTGAAATAAAAGGCGCCCGCGAAAATAATTTGCAAAATATAACGGTAGCTTTTCCATTAGAAAGTTTAACGGTGATTACTGGCGTTTCGGGAAGCGGAAAAAGTACTTTGGTGAAGAAAATTCTTTTCCCGGCGCTACAAAAAAAACTGGAAGGCATTGGCGAGAAAGCGGGACAGTTTACTGAAATGACAGGCAGCTTTTCTCATATTAAACACATCGAATATATCGATCAAAACCCGATTGGTAGAAGTTCGCGGTCTAATCCTGTGACTTATATCAAAGCGTATGATGACATACGAGATTTGTATGCTAAAGAAAAGCTATCTAAAGTGCGTGGTTATCAAGCCAAACATTTTTCTTTTAATGTGGATGGTGGTCGTTGTGAAACCTGCAAAGGCGAAGGTTCCATCAATGTGGAGATGGTATTTATGGCTGATGTTTCTTTACCCTGTGAAACCTGTAACGGAAAGCGATTTAAAAAAGAAGTGCTAGAAGTTGCTTTTGAAGGCAAGAATATTGATGATATCCTTACGATGACTATTGATGATGCGATAGCTTTCTTCTCTGAATATAAACAAGCTAAAATTATTCAGAAGTTGCAACCGCTGCAAGACGTTGGTTTAGGCTATGTTCAACTTGGGCAGTCCTCCTCTACTCTTTCTGGTGGCGAGGCACAGCGTATTAAACTGGCTTCCTTTTTAGTAAAAGGCGTAACCAAAGAGAAAGCGCTTTTTGTTTTTGACGAACCTACTACGGGATTGCATTTTCACGACATCAAAAAACTACTGGCTTCTTTTGATGCCTTGATAGAAAAAGGGCATTCTATTATTGTAATAGAGCACAATTTGGATTTGATAAAATGTGCCGATTGGATTATTGATTTAGGTCCAGAAGGTGGCGAAAATGGCGGCCAACTCCTCGCGGTGGGCACACCAGAAGAAATGGTGAAAAATAAAAAGGCAATGATTGGCTTGTATCTTAAAGAGAAACTTTAATTAGCAAATGATTACAGCTGCTACACCAATTAGTCGATTAGTATCTTTTTAGTTATTCTATTATTTGCTGTCTCTAGTACAGCTAAATACATTCCTTTGGCAATGCCTTTCAATGCAATACTTTCGATTAATTGAACGTCTGTAAAGCTTTGATTTAAAACCACTTTACCTTGTAAATTTAGTAAAGAAAAGGTATAACTATCCGTAGCAAGATTTCCTAAACTGATAGACAGCGTCTCTTTGGCAGGAACGGGAAAAAAACTAATTTGATTGTCATCAAAAACTGTCGTATTCAAGCTAGTTGTTGCTTTCGCAAAATGAAGCATAGCACCCGTAGCCGCTTTAGCTATGTTATAAACATAGTCAGGATCCATATTGACTAATAAATCGGTGGATGTATGCCTATGAGGTGTTTCATTTTTTTCAAAAAATCCGGTGATGATTTCGTTGTTGTCTTCAAAGGGCATGTAATCTGAGGCATACGCATAGGAAAGAAACGTATTCAACGGAGAATACAGCTGTACACAGTTAATTAACTCATTGGTCACGGTGTTAGAGGCAGCATTGTTTGAAGTGGGACTTCCGGTATCTCTTTCGCAAGTGATGGTGTCATTGGTCATGTCGGCTCTTCCTCCTACTTCGTCGATGTTGAATACTAAACGGATGTCCATTTTGGGTGTAGTACCGTTGACTACTGTAGAAACAAAGTGTTGACTGCCTAATAATCCGTCTTCTTCACCGCTAAAGTTGATGAACTTTATGGAATATTCGGTGGGAATGTTTCTTAATAAACGCGCTACTTCAAAAATGGTTACTACACCACTACCGTTATCATTGGTTCCTTTACCATTGATGGTGTCATAGTGTCCACATATAATGATAAAGGTATTTGGGTATACTGTACCTGTTTTGGTTACTACTAAGTTTTTACATACCGTTCCTGCATTGGTAAAACTGTATTCCTGCATTTGGTTGGTAGTATATCCATAGCTGATGTATTCGGCTTTTAACCAATTTAGGGTGTTTTGCAGTGCAGTTGTTCCTCTTCGTTTTACGCCCAGGTTTTCAAACTCGGTTAAATTAGCTAGTACATTGGATGCGGAAACTTGTTCCACTACACTACCATAATAAGGAATGTAGGTTTGACTGAAGCCCATAGTAGTTAGCAATAAAAAAGAGGCTATGAACAGTAGGTTTTTCATTGGTGGTTGATATCGAGGTAGTACATTTATTTTTAACGAAAGCAAATGTATTAAAAATACTTTTTGGTTGTTGCATTTTATTTGGTAGAAATACCAGAACAAAAAACCTTGTAATAGCTTATGAATAAAAGGATTATATCTTCTTAATCAAACCTTAAGATAGCGTTCTCTGGTTTTGGCACACGAATTGGAATAAGTAAAATAACAACAAAAATAACGTTGTGTAGCAGCCTAATCCCATAGCAACGGGAGAAAAAAAACTAGTAACTTTAAACTGAAATACCATGAAAACAATTACCTTTTTAGTAGCAAGCGTTGTAATGACCAGTACCATGAGCAACGCATCAGAAAGCAGCGCAAGATACCGTTTTGATGAGCCCATCTCCTTTATAGAACGTGGTGTTGAATATTTTGTTTTCCCAAATGGTGAATTTGATTTTAATACCCATCCAGGCGATAGTCAAGGTAGCTATTATTTTAAAACTGCTGGAAGACGAGGAACGGCGGTAGCAACAGGAAGACCACTAAACTATGATATACTGATAGCACACGATAGTTTTGGCAGAGTGAGACGAATTGGTAACACTTTTATTAATTATGACGCTCGCGATAGAGTGAATAGAATTGGCACTGTTTTTATGCGCTATAACCGGTTTGCCCTAACTCAAATAGGTGGTATGCAACTTGTTTACAACCGACGAGGCGACATTATTGATACCATAGGCAGTGTGAACGGTTTTGGCAACCAAGGCTATGTTTATCAGGCTACTGCTTATGCTGGATATGACCACGGCGCCTTGTATCCCAACGATAACCACTATTATTATCGCGCTGATGGCACAAAAGCACGAATAGAAGATGCTCACAATAAAAAATAAAGTTTGAATTAAAGTTGATTAATTTGTTTGAAAGTCCTGCAAAGTTGAAAAACGATGCGGGATTTTTTTTTGGTAGTATCCCACAAACTAAGTCTATTAACAGTGCCATAGAGTTCCTTTTTCCGACGCTCGACTCCTTTTTCCGACGCTCAACTCTTTTTTCCGACGACCGACTCTTTTTTCCGACGCTCGACTCCTCCTTTCCGACGACCGACTCCTCGTTTCCGACGACCGACTCCTCCTTTCCGACGACCGACTCCTCCTTTCCGACGACCGACTCCTCGTTTCCGACGACCGACTCCTCCTTTCCGACAACCGACTCCTCGTTTCCGACGACTGACTCCTCCTTTCCGACGACTGACTCCTCGTTTCCGACAACCGACTCCTCCTTTCCGACAACCGACTCCTCGTTTCCGACGACCGAAGATAGCTTTCCGACGACTGACTCCTCCTTTCCGACGCTCAACCGTTTTATCCGACGCCCGACTCTTTTTTCCGACGCCCGACTCTTTTTTCCGACGCTCGACTCTTTTTTCCGACGCTCGACTCTTTTTTCCGACGCTCGACTCTTTTTTCCGACGCTCGACTCTTTTTTCCGACGCCCGACTCTTTTTTCCGACGCCCGACTCTTTTTTCCGACGCTCGACTCTTTTTTCCGACGCCCGACTCTTTTTTCCGACGCTCGACTCTTTTTTCCGACGACCAACCGTTTTTTCTCCCAAGACCACACAGCATTTTCTATAAACGCCATAATCCCGTCCTGTGTACTCTTACACCTTTCCCATAAACTGGAATAGTATTTTACGGAAAACCGTACTATCGGGTTAATAACTCAAAAAATCAGTAATCTCTTGATTTTATGCATAGTAAAGGTTTTGGCGATTTTCTCTACACCCGCTTACATTGCGTACCATGCTGGCTGCCGCTATAAATTAGCCCTTTATACAAAGGCACTTCGCTAAGGATAGCCACAACCAGTATCATTAGGAGTAAAAAAAATAGCCTCTTTACGGGAAACCGTAAAATGGGATAGTTTTTTTGTTTTAGGTTTGTAAAAAATAAAACGAAAGAAACACGATTAAAAGTGAAAGTCTATAAATGCCAAGGAATTAAAAGCAACAACAGCAGTAGTTCGCTTTGATTTGTAGGGTTTATTTTTTAGATTTGGAAAATAAAGCGAAATAAAATTTCGCCTATACACCCCAATAAGGGTAGATAAGCAAATGTTTATAGCGCCTATATACAAGTTAGCCGTAAGTTGCCGTTAGTGCTAAAAAAGAAATTATCATGGAAATAGAGCTTAAAGCATTCTTACCTATCAATAAAGAGTTACAAACTCATATTGGAAATATGACGATAAAAAAATTTGAAATAGTCAAATTTGAAAAAACAGAGAACTTTGATATTATTGACGATTTTAACAATAAAATATATCCTATCAAACGCTCTCAATTTGAAGTACATTTCTTAGATGAATTTGATGAAGAATATCATAGATTTAGCGCTTTTATAAAAATCAAGGATAGCATAAAAGTTTGTGTTAAACTGAATTGGTTTCAAAAAATTAAACTGAAATGGATACTTAAAAAATACAGAATACAAAATCCTGAAAACCAATGGAAATTTATTATTTACATTACTGCAACAACACTTACTATGATAGGATTAATATACACTTTGACGAAAAAACAATAACTAATTTAAAAAAAACTTAATCTATAAATATTATGAAAAAATATCTATTAATTTTTATCCTTATTCCATATTCATCATTTTCTCAAGAGTTAAATCTAAACTTTTTTGAAAAACTAAATGGCTTAACACTTTCCTCAGTTAATGAAATATTGGTTGATGGCTATGGTTTTTTACTAGTTAGTGAAAATAAATATCTACACCCAAAATCTACTGGTGAAAGAAATGCATTAATGATAACCATAAAGGAATTTGAATTCCAAAACAAAACGAGAAAAGGACGTGATATGGAAATAATTTGTTCCAATAATCTGGACATAAATATCTTCAAATCTGAATTATTAGAGCAAGGTTATGAATTTCAAGGGAACTCAAAAGATCCATCTGTAGATGTTAAGTATTATGAAAAAGGAGCAGAAAAAGATGTCGCAATTTTTACTTTAAAGAATGGAGATATTAAAAAATACCAAATAAATTTTATCACTAGATATTAAATTATTAAAGATGATAAAAAAACCGCCGGCTAACACTTGCTAAAACTTATGGCTAGTTTTGCGGTAAATTGTTCCTTTACTTTTCATAACTTCGCTTGGTCGGTTATGGAAAAAAAGATTTCCATAAGCCGCCACAAGCTCTAGCAAGGAAACGTTAGCACTCACCCTAAAAGACGACACGACCGACAATAAAAGAACATAAAAATGACAGACAAAATGCAAACGCTTCGTAAAATTAAAAGAGCTGCAAGCCGATACACAAGCCAACGCTTTTGCAGCACATTAAATTTTGCCCTACCGCACCCCAAAGCCCACCCGCCAAACGACTAGTGAACGGTTGACACTTTGACGGCAACTTTTGACAATAACAGATATTAAAAACTTAACTTTACGGACTTAAAAACGAATTGAATTTAAAATAATATAATGGCTAAAACAGCAAAGACAGAACAAGAAGAACCACTAGAGAAAAAACTCTGGAAAGCAGCCGATAAGCTCCGTAAAAATATGGATGCTGCCGAATACAAACACGTTGCTTTAGGTTTGATATTCCTGAAATATATATCAGACGCTTTTGAGGAGCAATATCAAAAATTGGTGGCTCAAAAAAGTGAAGGTGCAGACCCCGAAGACAAAAACGAGTATGTAGCAGAGAAAGTATTTTTTGTTCCTGCAATGGCTCGTTGGTCATACATACAAGGCAGAGCAACACAACCCACTATTGGCAAAGACATTGATGATGCAATGGATGCCATAGAAAAAGACAATCCATCTTTACGTGGCGTTTTACCAAAAGTATTTGCTCAAGAAAAATTGGACAAGACAAGCTTGGGCGGACTTGTAAACCTTGTAGGTTCTGCAACTATTGGAACAAAAGAAGCACAAAGTAAAGATATTTTAGGGCAAGTTTTTGAATACTTCTTGGGAGAATTTGCATTGGCAGAAGGCAAAAAGGGAGGACAGTTCTACACACCTCAAAGTGTTGTAAAATTATTGGTTGAAATGCTCGAACCTTATGAGGGACGAGTTTTTGACCCTTGTTGCGGTAGCGGTGGAATGTTTGTGCAAAGCGAAAAGTTTATCAATAGACATCAAGACTATTACAAGAAAAAGGGCAAAGCAGGTTTATCGTTAAACCCTACCGACCGTATTTCTATTTATGGACAAGAAAGCAACCAAACGACTTGGCGTTTGGCAAAAATGAATTTATCAATCAGAGGAATTGACAGCAGTAATGTAAAATGGAACAACGAAGGTTCATTTTTGAACGATGCTCACAAAGATTTAAAAGCAGACTACATTATTGCCAACCCACCGTTTAACGATAGCGACTGGAGTGGTGAATTATTAAGAACAGATGCGCGATGGACATTCGGAGTACCTACGGCAGGTAATGCAAATTTCGCTTGGATGCAACATTTTATTTATCACTTAGCACCAACAGGGAAAGCTGCTATAGTAATGCACGGTGGTGCAGCAAGCAATAAGGGACAAGTAGAAACTCTAATTAGAAAAAATATTGTTTCTGCTGGTTTAGTTGATTGTATTGTTGCTCTACCTACTCAATTATTTTCAAATACAACACTTCCAGTGCATATTTGGATATTAAATCGCACCCCAAAGGATGTCAGGCCAGAAATACTAATGATTGACGCTTACAATCTAGGCACAATGAAAGAAAGTACAATTCGTGAGCTTAGTTCTGATGATATTTCGAAAATAGCAGACACTTATCATACTTGGAAAAATAAAAGTATTGAATACATCGATGAAATTGGTTTTAGTAAAGCTGTTTCATTTAATGATATAGAAAACAAATCATTTATTATTTCTCCAAACAGATACATTGAAAGAATTAAAAAGGACAGAATTATGCCTTTTAAGAATGATGTAGAACCGTTTATTGAAATGTCAATTCAATACACTGAAAATATATTATCTGAAATCAATCAGAACAATTTATCTAATCAGCTATTCAAAGATAATTTTTATAAATCCTTCAATAAAAATTTTGATAAATCACTATGGGATAAAGTCGAAGTCTCCGAAGTTATTCAGTGTACTGTTAGTGGAAGTTGGGGCAATGAGGAGCATAAAAAGGATAATATTGCAGTTAAAGTAATTCGGGGAACAGATTTACCAAACATTCCTTTATTTAATCTAAAGAAAACACCAACAAGATATTTGAATGAAGGAAAAGTTGAAGAAATCAAATTGCAACAAAATGACATAATAATTGAATTATCAGGAGGTAGTAAAGACCAGCCAACTGGCAGATGTGCAATTGTAACAAAAGAATTAATGGATTATTTTAATATGCCAATCATTTGCTCAAACTTTTGTAAAATTATTAGGTTAGACGAAGAAAAAGTAAATCCTTTCTGGTTTTTCTTTTATTGGAACCAAAGCTATCAAGAGGGTTTAACTACACGATATGAAAATCAACCAAGCGGAATTAAAAACTTCCAACTAGATGAGTTTATAACAAGCGAACTCATACTATTACCTGCAAGACCTATACAAGACGAATATGCGGAAGAAATGAGAAAATTATTTGAAATAAAAAATAAATTAGCTTTCACTAATTATAACCTTACTAAAATATTGGATAAGACATTTGAAAACATTTATTACGACTTTAATGAGACGAATTTACTATCAAGTTTTTCTTAATATTTAAATTGCGTTTTTGAATTTATGAAATACCTATATCAACTATTCTTAGCTTTTAATTCAACTTGGTTGATAGTTGTGGTATTTCTTGTAAAGGAAAAATACAGTTTCAATTTCTTGAATGATTGTAGTATTTATTATTCTTGGATATTATTTGTGTTAGCCCCAATAATTTTAACTGCTTTAAGTTTCTTGGTTGCAATAAAATTGCCCAAGGATAGCTTAAAAAGTAGTTCTGTAAAAGAAATTGAATTAGCTAATAATAATTTCCTACCAACTTATTTAGGCTACTTTTTTGTTTCACTTGGAGTAAATGATGTTCCTACTTTAATAGTAGTATTTTTAATTGTATATGTTTTCACTTTCTTGTCTCAAACATTGTACTTCAATCCTATTTTTTTACTTTTTGGATATCATTTTTATTTCATAAAAACATCAGGTAATGTGAAAATATTTTTGATTACTAGAAAGCAACTAAAAACACCTGGAGAGATTGGATTTGAAAAACTAAGAAGGATTAACAATTACACATTCATTGATTTATAAAACTTTAAATATGGCAAATTATATATATGGTAAAGTGAAAAGAAAGCAGAATATTTTCAGAGTGATTGAGACTGAATCTGAAATTTATGAAACAGCAGATTTAGTATTAACAGGAGTTGATTATAATCCTGCAACTCTAATTGAAGATGAAGAGCTTTATCAGATAACCAATTTTTCAGGAACAGAATTTATACTTGATTTTCTTCAAGGTAATTTAGATTCTGTCAATTACAACCAAATCACCAATGAAGACTTAAAAAAGTTGTCCTTTATATGCACTGTACAAGGGAATCTTTATTTTTTTCAGGTTATAAACTCGAGTTTTTTCATTAGTAAAAAATGGTTTTCAATTGATGAGTTGACACTTGAAACCAATAGACCTATAATAACAATAAATCCATTTGCGGACGCAATCTACAATAAGGAAACTGACACGCTATATTTCAAAAAGTTAGCATCTGCCCAAAAAATATTTAAAGGAATGGATCAATTATATCGTGCTGCTACAGATGCTGAAACACAAAACTTCTTAGAAAATGATTTCCTCGAAGTTGATGAAAACTTTCAAACTGGGAATGTTACAATACCTAATAGGAAAAGAATTGCATTAGTAAACGAAACATTGAGTAATTTTTCAGATGATGAAAAACAAGCTATATATAATTACACAAATCAATACGGTCAAGTAACATATGAGAATGGCAAATTTAAAATAGAATCAGATAATGATTTGAAATTTGTATTGTGGGGCATAGAGCAACGCTTTTACACAACTCCAATTGGGGGAGATAAAAGAGTCGCAAATTCAATTATTAACATTTAAGAATTAATGAAGCCAATCACAGAAGATAAAATAGAAACTTTTGCTTTAGAAGTGCTACAATCTATGGGTTGGGAGTATGTTCACGGTTTAATGTTAGCTCCCGGTGCAGAGCAAGCCGAAAGAGAAAGTTTTGAACAAATTGTTTTGGTAGAGCGTTTACGCAAATCGGTTGCAGTGCTTAATCCAAACATTCTGCACGATGCACAAGAGCAAGCCATACAAAAAGTATTACGGATTTACTCTCCTGAATTGTTGCACAACAACGAAACCTTTCATCAACTATTAGTAGAAAAAGTAAAAATACCTTATCAGCAAGACGGCTTTGAACGCAGTTATGAAGTGGCTTTAATTGATTTTGAAAATCCGTTAAACAATGAATTTTTATGCGTTAATCAATACACCATAGTAGAAAAAAATCAAAACAAAAGACCCGATGTATTGCTGTTTGTAAACGGTTTGCCATTAGTTGTCATAGAACTAAAAAATGCAGCAGACGAAAACGCCACAATGCGAAAAGCGTTTGACCAGCTTCAAACATACAAATCAACTATTCCGAGTTTATTTACATACAACGCCATTTGTGTAATATCAGACGGAATGGAATGTAAAGCAGGTAGCGTTTCGGCAGGTTATAGCCGTTTTATGACTTGGAAAACAGCAGACGGCAAAAAAGAAGCGTCACGATTTATTCCGCAGTTGGAAATTCTATTAAAAGGAATGTTGAACCCTTCTACTCTTTTAGATTTGGTTCGCAATTTCATAGTATTTGACAAAAGCAAAAAAGAAGATGCAAAAACAGGTATTACACAAATTGAAACCGTTAAAAAGTTAGCGGCTTATCATCAATATTACGCAGTAAACAAAGCAGTCCAATCTTCTATAATTGCATCAGGAGTAAACGGAGACAAAAGAGGCGGTGTAGTTTGGCATACACAAGGTTCGGGCAAAAGTTTGAGTATGGTTTTTTATTCGGGCAAATTGATAACAGCACCCGAAATGCAAAACCCAACCATTTTAGTAATTACCGACCGTAATGACTTGGACGACCAATTGTTTGACACCTTTGCAAACTCCAAACAGCTATTAAGACAAGAACCTGTTCAAGCCAAAGACAGAGAACATTTAAAGGAATTGTTAAAGGTAGCAAGTGGTGGAATTGTGTTTGCCACCATTCAAAAGTTTTTGCCCGAAGACCAAAAATCGGTTTATGAACAACTTTCTGACCGCAGAAATATTGTAGTAATAGCAGATGAAGCCCACAGAACACAATACGGTTTTGAAGCATCCATAAAAGAAGTAAAAGACAAAGAAACCAAAGAAAAAATCGGAGAACGCATTGCGTATGGCTTCGCCAAATATATGCGTGATGCTTTGCCAAATGCTACTTATATAGGTTTTACAGGAACACCCATTGAAGGCACAGATGTAAATACTCCGCAAGTTTTCGGACAGTATGTTGATGTGTATGATATTTCACAAGCCGTTGCAGATGGAGCAACAGTTCGAATTTATTACGAAAGCCGTTTGGCAAAAGTAAATTTAGATGAAGAAGGCAAACGCCTGATTGAAGAATTTGATGCAGAGTTAGAACAAGACGAAGAAATTACAGACCAACAAAAGGCAAAAGCCAAATACACCAAATTGGAAGCGATTGTTGGAAATGAAGAACGAATCAAAAATTTAGCGAAAGACATTGTAAACCATTCTGAACAACGACAAAAAGTGTTTGACGGGAAAGGAATGATTGTAGCAATGAGCCGAAGAATTGCAGCCAATTTATACAAAGAAATTATTGCCCTTAGACCAGAATGGCACAATGACGATTTAAGCAAAGGAATTATTAAAGTTGTAATGACTTCAACAAGTGCTGACGGTCCTGAAATGCAACGCCACAACACCACCAAACAACAGCGTAAAAATTTAGCAGAACGAATGAAAGACCCTGCCGACCCTTTGCGTTTGGTAATTGTTCGTGATATGTGGCTAACTGGTTTTGATGCTCCTTGTTTGCACACACTCTACATTGACAAACCAATGAGAGGTCATAATTTAATGCAAGCCATAGCTAGAGTAAACCGAGTTTTCAAAGATAAACCAGGCGGTTTAATTGTGGACTATTTGGGAATTGCAACAGACTTGAAAAAAGCATTGTCTTTTTATTCTGATGCAGGCGGAAAAGGTGAACCAACTTTGGATTTAGAAAAAGCAATTGCATTGATGAACGAAAAATATGAAGTAGTTCAGCAGTTTTTTAATGAAGAAGCAAAAACACAAAATGATATAGTTGCTGAAGAACCTGAAGCCTATTATGCAAATAGTTTCAAGTTCAATTACAAACGTTTTTTCAAAGTAGAAGCAAAAGAAAAAATGTCAATCATACTGCAATCTGAAGAACACATTTTAGGTTTAGATGATGGCAAAACTCGTTTTATAAGAGAAGTAACTTTATTAAGTCAAGCCTTTGCTTTATCCATACCACATCAAAGAGCAATGGAAATCAAAGACGACATAGCATTTTTTCAAGCAGTAAAGGCAAGACTTGTAAAATTTGAAGGAACAGGAACGGGCAAATCAGACATTGAAATTGAAACAGCAATCAAACAAATAGTTGATGAAGCATTAAGTTCAGACAAAGTGATGGATATTTTTGAAGCTGCTGGTATGGCAAAACCAGACATTTCAATTTTATCAGACGAATTTCTGCTAGAAGTAAAAGGAATGAAGCATAAAAATTTAGCCTTAGAACTTTTAAAGAAATTACTGAATGACGAAATAAAAACCCGTTCCAAAACCAATTTAGTAAAGAGTAAAAAACTTTTAGAAATGTTGGAAAGTGCAATAAAACGCTACCAAAATAACTTACTGACAACGGCAGAAATTATTCAAGAACTCATCAACATTGCAAAAGAAATTAAAGAAGCCGACAAGGAAGGTGAACGACTTGGACTTACAAAAGACGAAGTTGCTTTTTACAATGCTTTAGAAGTAAACGACAGTGCAGTAATGGTTTTGGGTGACGACCAACTCAAGGAAATTGCAAGAGAAATTACAGACAAAGTAAGAGCCAACGCAACTATCGACTGGACAATTAGAGAAAGTGCAAGAGCAAGATTAATGGTAATTGTTAAGCGGACATTGACAAAGTGGGGTTATCCGCCAGACAAACAAGCCAAAGCAATTGAAACAGTTTTAAAACAAGCAGAACTAATGGCAGACTTCTTTACAAAGGACTAACCCGCTCGCGCGGATTTGCAATCCGTGCCCGCTCCCCAGCTCCACAAAGTCTACCAACTTCGCAGCAACAAAAAACAAATCCCAACCAAATCTATTCTCGTGGTACATCCCTACTTCGGTGAGACTTTTTTTTTATCTACTGTTTACTTAAGACACCTTTTTGCCCTCAAAACAAACACTAACTGTCCAAATCAAATCAATAAACCCAGCCATCATCAGTAACCAATTCCCACCCTCGCAGGGTTTGCAACCCTGCGAGGGTTAATAATTCACTATTCCCCTCGCTGCCCCACCAGAAATCCCGTCAGGGATAAAATATCGGTAGAGATGTATTTTAATGCATCCACCACAAGAAATCCCATCAGGGATGATATATCGGTAAGGATGTATTGTAATGCATCCACCACAAGAAATCCCGTCAGGGATAAAATATCGGTAGAGATGTATTTTAATGCATCCACCACCAGAAATCCCGTCAGGGATAAAATATCGGTAGAGATGTATTGTAATGCATCCACCACCAGAAATCCCGTCAGGGATAACATATCGGTAAGGATGTATTGTAATGCATCCACCACCAAACTCCAAACTCCAAACTCCAAACTCTAAACCATACCTTATATCCTACATAACACATAAATTAATGTATTTAATCGTTAATATATGATTTTAATCGATTTCATTAACATTCCGTTTGTAAGATATTTACATCTTAAAACCGAAAAAACGTGCAGTTCATCGATTTTTTATCCAACTTTAAAAAAAATTACCAAACATTTGTAACGCACTAACAAACAACCAAGTGCACAAAAAAATAGTAATAACCAAAAAATCTAAAAATTATGAATGCTAAACAACTGGACGAATTGTCCATGCAAAAAGTAGTAGAAAAGCTTTGGACTAATACTACTCCATCAATCCTGGCACTATTCCCAGAAATTGAAACAATTAAAGGTCAGTACAAAACAAACATCGATTTACTCGATAACTTTTACAACGGCCAAAACACAAACAGAACGGGAACCGCTTTATCAAAAGAAGAGATCCGAACAGTAATGTCTCAACAAGCTTATACCATTGCTGCTAAAACATGCGCTTATGCAATAGCCATTGACGACGAAGAACTACAAATGAAAGTAACTTACACCTATTCCTCTTTTGTTGAGCTACGTCAAGCAGTAGTGGCAAATACCTGCCAAGAAATCTTCGATATCGCCAGAGACCTAGTAACTGAATTAACACCCTACGGCGTTAGCGAAGCAAGTCTTAACGAGTTGAGAGAAAGCATCAGACAATTCCGTGCCATCCAGCCAAAAACAAGAGAAGGAATTGTTGATAAAAAATTATTTACCTCTCAAATAGCAGACCTTTTTGAGGAAAACAGAAAATTACTTTTCCGTATGGACCAACTAGTAGAAATGGTACGCTTCGAGCAGCCACTATTCTACGAGCAGTTTAACAGCTCACGCAAAATAATTGAAACTGGCAATCGCAAACTATCGCTTCGTGGTAACATCACCGACGAACTAGGACAACCGATAAAAGATGTAAAAATAACAGTAGAAACAAAAAAACCAGTATCCGCCACCTCAACAGACAAAGGAAACTACCAATTCAAAGGCATCCCAGGCGGTGTGTGGGCAGTAACCTATAGCAAATTAGGTTACAAAGACCAAAAAGAATTCTTAGCCTTTACCCCAAACCAGCGCGTAGATTTCAGCCCTGTACTACAACAAGAAGTACAAAAACAAGCGGTAAGCTAAATGAAAAAAATAGCAAACCCTTAAAATCCTGTTCAACCTACTGAACAGGATTTTTTTTTACCATTACCATTCAAAACACTGCACTCAATAGTACAACGTAAAATTGATAGCAGTAAAGACAAATATCCCGAATTCGTCACTTCGAGTGATTTTTAGAACTGCAAACGCTAGTTTGTGGTTCTAAAAATTGTATCGAGAAGCTATTTTTAAAATAAATCTCCTTCTAAGGGTTCTCGATATTATTTTCTATTTCAAAAACTAGCGTTTTCAAAATAGAAAATCACTCGAACTGACGGGTGTAGTGAACTGGCGAGTGTAGTGAACTGATGGCTGTGGTTAAAGGAAAATCATGCTCTTAACGTCACTTCGAGTGGTTTTTAGAACTGCAAACGCTAGTTTGTAGTTTTAAAAATTGTATCGAGAAGCTTCCTAAAAACAACGGTTCTCGATATTATTTTCTATTTCAAAAACTAGCGTTTTCAAAATAGAAAATCACTCGAACTGACGGGTGTAGTGAACTGGCGAGTGTAGTGAACTGATGGGTGTGGTAAAAGGAAAATCATGCTCTTAACGTCACTTCGAGTGATTTTTAGAACTACAAACGCTAGTTTGTGGTTCTAAAAATTGTATCGAGAAGCTATTTTTAAAATAAATCTCCTTCTAAGGGTTCTCGATATTATTTTCTATTTCAAAAACTAGCGTTTTCAAAATAGAAAATCACTCGAACTGACGATAGCGGAAATGACAGACATGCTGATTACGTCACTTCGAGTGGTTTTACGCAATGTAATGGAGTAAAATTGTATCGAGAAGCTTCCTAAAAACAACGGTTCTCGATATTATTTTCTATTTCAAAAACTAGCGTTTTCAAAATAGAAAATCACTCGAACTGACGGGTGTAGTGAACTGGCGAGTGTAGTGAACTGATGGCTGTGGTTAAAGGAAAATCATGCTCTTAACGTCACTTCGAGTGGTTTTTAGAACTGCAAACGCTAGTTTGTAGTTTTAAAAATTGTATCGAGAAGCTATTTTTAAAATAAATCTCCTTCTAAGGGTTCTCGATATTATTTTCTATTTCAAAAACTAGCGTTTTCAAAATAGAAAATCACTCGAACTGACGATAGCGGAAATGACAGACATGCTGATTACGTCACTTCGAGTGGTTTTACGCAATGTAATGGAGTAAAATTGTATCGAGAAGCTTCCTAAAAACAACGGTTCTCGATATTATTTTCTATTTCAAAAACTAGCGTTTTCAAAATAGAAAATCACTCGAACTGACGATAGCGGAAATGACAGACATACTGATTACGTCACTTCGAGTGGTTTTACGCAATGTAATGGAGTAAAATTGTATCGAGAAGCTTCCTAAAAACAACGGTTCTCGATATTATTTTCTATTTCAAAAACTAGCGTTTTCAAAATAGAAAATCACTCGAACTGACGGGTGTAGTGAACTGGCGAGTGTAGTGAACTGATGGGTGTGGTAAAAGGAAAATCATGCTCTTAACGTCACTTCGAGTGGTTTTTAGAACTACAAACGCTAGTTTGTGGTTTTAAAAATTGTATCGAGAAGCTATTTTTAAAATAAATCTCCTTCTAAGGGTTCTCGATATTATTTTCTATTTCAAAAACTAGCGTTTTCAAAATAGAAAATCACTCGAACTGACGATAGCGGAAATGACAGACATGCTGATTACGTCACTTCGAGTGGTTTTACGCAATGTAATGGAGTAAAATTGTATCGAGAAGCTTCCTAAAAACAACGGTTCTCGATATTATTTTCTATTTCAAAAACTGGCGTTTTCAAAATAGAAAATCACTCGAACTGACGGGTGTCGTGAACTGGCGAGTGTAGTGAACTGATGGCTGTGGTTAAAGGAAAATCATGCTCTTAACGTCACTTCGAGTGGTTTTTAGAACTACAAACGCTAGTTTGTGGTTTTAAAAATTGTATCGAGAAGCTATTTTTAAAATAAATCTCCTTCTAAGGGTTCTCGATATTATTTTCTATTTCAAAAACTAGCGTTTTCAAAATAGAAAATCACTCGAACTGACGGGTGTAGTGAACTGGCGAGTGTAGTGAACTGATGGGTGTGGTAAAAGGAAAATCATGCTCTTAACGTCACTTCGAGTGATTTTTAGAACTACAAACGCTAGTTTGTGGTTCTAAAAATTGTATCGAGAAGCTATTTTTAAAATAAATCTCCTTCTAAGGGTTCTCGATATTATTTTCTATTTCAAAAACTAGCGTTTTCAAAATAGAAAATCACTCGAACTGACGGGTGTAGTGAACTGGCGAGTGTAGTGAACTGATGGGTGTGGTAAAAGGAAAATCATGCTCTTAACGTCACTTCGAGTGGTTTTTAGAACTACAAACGCTAGTTTGTGGTTTTAAAAATTGTATCGAGAAGCTATTTTTAAAATAAATCTCCTTCTAAGGGTTCTCGATATTATTTTCTATTTCAAAAACTAGCGTTTTCAAAATAGAAAATCACTCGAACTGACGGGTGTAGTGAACTGGCGAGTGTAGTGAACTGATGGGTGTGGTAAAAGGAAAATCATGCTCTTAACGTCACTTCGAGTGGTTTTTAGAACTACAAACGCTAGTTTGTGGTTCTAAAAATTGTATCGAGAAGCTTCCTAAAAACAACGATTCTCGATATTATTTTCTATTTCAAAAACTAGCGTTTTCAAAATAGAAAATCACTCGAACTGACGGGTGTCGTGAACTGGCGAGTGTAGTGAACTGATGGCTGTGGTTAAAGGAAAATCATGCTCTTAACGTCACTTCGAGTGGTTTTTAGAACTACAAACGCTAGTTTGTGGTTCTAAAAATTGTATCGAGAAGCTATTTTTAAAATAAATCTCCTTCTAAGGGTTCTCGATAC
>NZ_JBCGDO010000008.1:0-125717 GCF_038739835.1 Flavobacterium aureirubrum | reverse complement strand
AAGGTTTACGCAGAGAGCGCAAAAGTTATTTTAGCCAGGGATTAAACGGATTTTTAAAATTTTCTAACCGCAAAGCTCGCAAAGGTTTACGCAGAGAGCGCAAAAGTTATTTTAGCCAGAGATTAAATGGATTTTGAAGATTTTTTAACCGTAAAGCTCGCAAAGGTTTACGCAGAGAGCGCAAAAGTTATTTTAGCCAGGGATTAAACGGATTTTGAAGATTTTTTAACCACAAAGCTCACTAAGGTTTACACGAAGTGCGCTAAGGTTTTTTTTGCCACGGATTTTAGGGGTTTTGTTTTAATTGGCAAAGTGTTAAACATTGGTTAAAATCTTATTTTTTGACTTATTAGGCATACGATTTGTTGTTTTTGGTTTATTGACATTTGAGCTATGTATCTACTAATTAATTGTTTAATTAAAAAAATAAATTATGAATGCGAATTTAAAAATTGAAGAGATTGCTCCTTATGGAGATTTTGTGTTGACGAGTTATACTCGTGATTTTGATGTGATAAAAGCGAAATTTCCACGAATGAATGCTGCTTTTAGAGAAGGTTTCGTTGCGAAACTTGATTTTGTAAAGGAACTGGAAAGTTCTCTAGTATTGGATGAGACTAAAAAAGGTGTTACTCAATCTTTATATGCTGAGGCAGGAAGATTGAATAGTGATTTAAATTTTTTGAGTGCTTATTTTGCTGATGCTTCGTTGAACACTGCCATTGTTACTGGCTTGAAAAATGATTTGTTAAACCGTAATATTGAGGGAGCATTATTAAAAATTGAGGGCGTTAAACAGTTTGTTGTAAGTAATCAAACTGTTTTAGTGGAACAGGGTATGGACGCTAATTTTCCTGATGTATTGACGAACTATAGGGTTAGTTTGACCGAGAAGAACAATGCGCAAAATGAGCTTATTAATAACCGCAAGCAGCTAACGGATGCTAACCAGGTGCATTATGATGAACTATTGAAAATGATTAAAAAGATTGTTAGAAATGGCAAGCTGGTTTTTAAAGGAACGGTTACTCAAGATGAATATACGACGGCAAAAATAGTGCAGCGCATGAGAGCAGCTAAGAAAAAGAAGGATGAGGATGAACGGGAGTAATGGTTAGTATTTATAGTTTTCTATTAGAAAAAGCTCAATGAATTATTTCATTGGGTTTTTTTTATTTCATCTTTTAATGAATGGTTTTCTTCTTCGAGTTTTGCATTCATTTTACCTAATAAAGTTATTTGTTCTTTTAAAGCAATAATCAAATCCTCAGAATGATTATTCACAATAATTCCTGAATCGCCATGCGAACTATCATTATTTGTATGATTAATTTCTATTTTATCTTCACCTATTAACTTAGTGATATCTACTTCTAGTACATTGGCTATGTTTTTTAAGGTTTCAATATCCATTTTGTATTTGTTGTTTTCTATTTTGGAATAGGTAGATTGATTGACTCCTATAGCTTCGTAAATTTCTTGTTGCTTTTTGTCTTTTTCGATGCGGTATTTTCTAATGTTTTCGCCTAAATTCATAATGGTTATCTATGTAGTTTTTAAAAATAAATAAAAAATTCTAAATAAGAATATTTTATTTAATTAGAGAATGTATTATTTTCCTGGGGAATAGATTATTTTAATTTTTACTATTTACTTTACATTACTTAAAATCATTCTTACATTTGTTTTGTTTGATACAAAGTGCACGTTGAAGATAATGAGATGGGTGTTGATGGTTTTAGAAAAATATTTTATTAATTAAAAATTTTAGGAATTATGAAAAATTTCAAAAAACTTTCAAGAGAAGAATTGAAAAACACTTTTGGGGGAAGATCTTGTAAATTGGTCACTGTAGCTGCTAATGGAACTACTATAACACAAAGTGGAACATGTAGCACAACATTTCAAGCAGTTCCAGGTTATTATAATGGTTCATTTGGATGGGTTTTAGAGGCAGTATCTTATTGTAATACAGGTGATGGTGTTGCTCATACATTAAGTTCAAATGGTGGAAATTCCCGTTGTTAATTATTTAACCTAACAGTATATTGGCATAGTGTTGAAAATCGCTATGCCTTTTTATTAAAATCATAAAAACTAAATTCTTGAAACAGACTTCTATCTTAAATATTAATTATTTAATAATTTTAATTTCTATTTTAATTCTTATTTCATGCGAAAGAAATGAAAAAATAATAGCTATAAAAGGTAATATTCCAAATTTGCTAAATGGAACAATGTATCTATGTAAAGAACAAAATCTAAATAAAATAGATAGTGTAAAAACTGTTAATGGAAAATTTGAATTTAATTATAATTTAGAATCAAAGGAGCCAATTTATTTGACTTTTCATCATATTGATAATAATGGTGTTTTTAGTCATATATCTTTTAAAACTAAGGCAAAGTACAAAGATGGAGGATTTAATTCTTCAGTTTTATTGTCAGATACTTTAATAATAATTAATGATTCTCTTAATGATATTACTCCACTAGGTTTTGATAATGGTGGAAAATCAAAATTACAAGAAATTTCTAGGTTTAAAGCTGGTTACCAAACTAATGCGATAATGCACACTAATGGAGATTTGTTTGATTTTATAAACAAAACCACTTATGAAAAAGTTTTAAATAAAATAAAAGAGTATCCTAACGCTTATCATTTACTATTTCAAATAAACAATACAAGAAATAGTTTTACAGCTACGCAAGTTCAGAACTTTTTAAATACTTTTGATGGAGAAATCAGGAAAAGCAATACTTTTAAAACACTTAAAGGATACAATGAAAAAAGATTAGAAAAAAATAAAATAAAACTTCCTAAACTTATAGACAATACTGGCAAGCAAGCAGATATTTTAGATGCGTCTTATAAAAAACATTTAGTAGTTTTCTGGGCTAGTTGGTGTGGTCCATGCCGTCAAGAAATTCCTGCTTTAAAAGAAGTTTATAGCAGATACAATAAAGACATAGAATTTGTTTCTATATCTACCGATACTAACAATTCATCATGGCAAAAGGCAGTAGTTAAAGAGAATATGCCTTGGAAACAACTAATTGTAAATGAAAATTCAAAAGAGTATGAACCTATTGAAATCTGTTTTCAAGTTAGTAATTCTATACCATACGTTGCATTGATTGATAATAACATGAAGGTTTTGAAATCAACAGTTGGATCAATGACTGAAAAAGAATTAGAGGATTTTTTAAAAGACTAAAAGATTTTAACTAGAATGGATTTATTTTATAGAAAATTAAAAATCTCAAAACCAGAATTTTTATTTCAATTTCAATCTCATTCCAATTAACCAACTGCCCTTGCATTTAGTGATACTTTAAATTTTTTGGGCATCAAAAATGAAGCTTATGAAATAGAAAAAGAATTTTGGCATGAACTCCCAAAACAATTTATTACAGTTTATAATAATAATTATGCTATTGTAGAAAAATTTAATAACGAATACTTATTATTTACAGATAAAAAACAGAAAATATCACAAGAGGAATTATTTAGTAATACTGGAGAAGTTGTTTTTATATTTGAAGAGACTGAAAGCGCTAATCATAAAAATAACCTAAATTATAAATATTTTGGCATATTTATAATAGCATTTGCACTATTACTTTCTTTTTTCACTTCTAATTTGTCTTTATTTTTTTTTAATTTACTGAGCACAATTGGTTTGTTTATATCTCTGGAGTTGTTCAAGAATAAATTTGGAGAAAAATCTATTATAATTAAATAATTTATTTATGAAAAGCTATTTTTTATTATTATTTATTTTATCATTTAAAGTTCTGGCACAAGCTGGCTCCTTTGACAATAACTTTGACATGGATGGCAAAAACACTAATTGTTTCTCCCAAACTTTTTATAATACAGCTTCTCACTTTCAGTCCAATGGGAAGGTAGTCTCTGCAGGAGGAAACCAGATTTTATGCAATGTTAGCATAAGTAGGTTTAATGTTGATGGCAGTTTGGATACTAGCTTTGGTATTAACGGTAATGTAGAAAACTCTATTTGCAATGTTTTTCCAAATGGGAATAGTTATTACAGCCTAGATATGGTGATTCAACCTGATGACAAGATAGTTATTATGGGTTTAATACAAAACAATATTGGAAATGCTTATTGGGTAGTACGATTGTTGCCTGATGGAGCATTAGACCCAAGTTTTAGTGGAGATGGTTATTTGGATTTGAGCTTTGGCACGGAACAAGATAGAGGTACTTGTGTGGCACTTCAACTGGATGGTAGAATATTAGTAGGCGGCACATCGGGGAGTGCGGCTCAGTTCTTTACTGTTGCTAGATTATTAAGTAATGGAGATTTAGATCAGACTTTTGGTAATAGCGGCGTTGTACAAACTCCTTTTTCGGGTACTGAAAGTTTTGCTAATTGTATTACAGTACAGAATGATGGAAAAATAATTTTAGGAGGATATACGGTTAATACTCCTTTTGCGAAGGATTTTGCCATGATACGCTATACTAGTTCTGGTGCTATTGATACTGGTTTTGGAAATAATGGCAAAGTAATCACCACTTTAAATAACACGTTCTCTGATTATATAGATAGAATTATCATTGACCTACAAGGTAGAATTATAGCTAGTGGTTGCTCTTCATTTGAAGTGAATTATAAACTGGCAATGGCGCGTTATACTCCTACAGGTTTGCTAGACACGACTTTTGGCAACAATGGTATTATAATTACCAATACAAATAGCAGAAACTCTGATGTAGCTTTACAAATTGATAATAAAATCGTGTTAGTGGGCGGGGTTGATGGTGGTGTTTTTTCTATATTGCGCTTCTTGGAAAACGGACAAATTGACACCAATTTTGGAAACAATGGACTTGTTGAAGGATTTCCAGAAGGTTATGCATCATCTGTACTAATTCAACCCGATAATAAAATAGTAGTTACAGGAAATACTCCAAATCCAGATTTTAATGCAGTTTGTTCCGCAATAATTAGGTTAAACCCTGGCACTTTGTCAACTGAAGCGTTTTCAGATTCTGTAGTGAAATTATACCCCAACCCAACGAGTGGTGTGGTGTTTTTTGATAATAGTGAAAGCATGTATGAAAAAGTTAGTGTTTATAATTACTTGGGGCAAGAGGTTTTGAAGCCCTTCGACTGCGCTCAGGGAGGCAATACCTCTTTGAACTTGAGTAATCTTTCTAACGGAGTTTATCTCGTAAAGTTTGAGGGAAATGGCACGAATGGTGTGGCGAAGGTTGTGAAAGAGTAGGATTTGAAATAAATAGAAAAAAGGTAAGCTAAATGGTTTGCCTTTTTTGTTTTAGTGAAATCTTGAATATTAACCTAGAATTCAAGGGGAAAAATGGAATGTTTTTTAGCCCCGATTGTAGTGGAAATCCTCGAAGAGATTGTAACGGAAAGCGGGAATAAGGAAACTAAATATGCGCAAGCGTTTCGCTCCAAAAAAAGAAGTATTTACAGCTGCTCTTGAACAATACCTATTAGCGTATTTGCATCAAGTTCGCCAGATTGTCTCCAAACCATGTTACCTTCTTTATAAATCATCAAGGTTGGTAAGCCTTTAATTCGCAAAGCGTCTGCTAATTCTTGATTTTTATCTACATCAATTTTTATGACTTTAGCTTTATCACCAAGCGCTGCTGCCACATCTCTAATTACAGGATGCATTGATACGGAAGATTCGTTCCACTCTGTGTAAAAATCAATTAACACAGGTACTTGAGCATTGATTAATTCTCCAAATTTTGACATAAAACCAAAATATTTTTACACTCTTTTTATCAACAAAAAGAACAATTAAAACACAAATGTAGCATTTTTAACTAATTATGCTACTTTTTGACCCTTTTTTAGTTCAAAAACCGTAATCTCGGGCCAAATTCCAACTCTGCCGGGATAAGCATGAAAGCCAAGACCACGATTAACATAAATGTATCTGCCTAAATTCTCGTATAATCCTGCCCATTGTTTATAAACATATTGCACTGGACTCCAACTTATAATGCCGGGAATTTCTATACCAAACTGCAATCCATGAGTATGACCTGATAGTGTCAACTGGAAATGTTTATCATCCTTTTTTACTTCATATTCCCAATGGCTTGGGTCATGGCTCATTAAGATTTTAAAATCTTCTTTTGATAATCCTTCAGAGGCTTTGTTTAAATCGCCCGCTTGTTTAAAACTTTTTCCCCAATTTTCAACCCCAACAATAGCTATTTCGCTTGCTCCTTTTTTGATTTTTTTATGTTGGTTTAACAATAAATCAAATCCAATTTGTCCGTATACATTTTTTATTGCTTCGAAATTTTCGTCTTTTGCTTTTTGTGAAGGCCAATCGATATATTCGCCATAATCGTGATTTCCTAAAACAGCAAACTTCCCATATTGATGGGTGTCAATTTTATTAAAAGTTTCAATCCAAGGATACATTTCTTTAGCATGAGTATTCACTATATCGCCAGTAAAAAGCATCATGTCTGTCTTTTGCTCATTGATTAAATCAATCGCATATTGAATCTTTTCTGGGTCATCAAAACTGCCGCTATGAATATCGGAAATTTGGGTAATGGTAAACCCATCAAAATCGTCGGGTAAATCAGGGAAAAACAAGGTTTGTTTAATCACTCTAAAATTATATTTACCCTTGGTCATTCCGTAAATGAGCGAAGTAAAGGGCACAGCTGCAATAACCAAAGCTATTTGACTGACAAATTTTCTTCTATTTGGCAAAAAGCTGTCGTTATTATTATCGGTATAATGCGCTATAGTTCCATAAAAAACTCTGTATACATCCTCCAACAGCATAAAAAATGTTAGAATCAACTTTGGAATAAGGATTAAAAGTAAAATGCCAAATGTTAAAAGTGTTTTACTATTTTGACCTACTCTTCTATCAAACTGCGAAAATTGATAAAATATATACACTATTGCTAGCAAAGAAATAAGCTGATAACTCACTAAAACCCATTTGGTTTTTGTGATTGTTTTAAATGCTTGGAAGGCATATACCTCAATTAGAGCAACAAAGAACAGCAAGAAAATCCAACGAAACATCGGTTATAATTTTTAACAAAATAACGAAGAATGGAGGCATAAATATTCTCTATTTAACTAATTTTAACTTAATTATTTATCTGCTTTAAAATTGAAAGTTTCGTTACATTTACACCTCAAAACTTTTATTTACCATGTCACAACAAAAACGCCTTTACCTTCTCGATGCTTATGCCTTGATTTTTCGCGGCTATTTTGCCTTTATAAAAAACCCAAGAATCAATTCTAAAGGAATGGATACTTCGGCCATTATGGGATTTATGAATGCTTTAATGGATGTAATAAAACGCGAAAAACCCGATCATCTAGCCGTAGCTTTTGACAAAGGCGGAAGCGACTATCGTTATGAAATGTATCAAGAATATAAAGCGCATCGTGATGAAACACCTGAAGCTATCAAAATTGCCGTTCCGTATATTCAAGAATTATTGAAAGCGATGCACATTCCGATTATGGAAAAAGCAGGTTTTGAAGCCGATGATTTAATTGGAACTTTGGCTAAACAAGCAGAAAAAGAAGGTTTCAAAGTATATATGGTTACGCCAGATAAAGATTTTGCACAATTAGTTTCAGAAAATATTTTTATGTACAAACCAGCAAGAATGGGCAATGACATTGAAATTTGGGGAATTCCAGAAGTGTTAGAGAAATTTGAAATCGAACGACCAGAACAAGTGATTGATTTCCTAGGAATGATGGGTGATACTGCCGATAATATTCCCGGTTTGCCTGGCGTTGGTGAAAAAACTGCAAAGAAATTTTTGAAAGAATATGGCACTTTAGAAAATCTTTTAGCCAACACACACGAACTGAAAGGTGCGATTAAAGATAAAATTGAAGCCAATGCCGAATTGGGATTATTGTCAAAAAAATTGGCTACTATCCTACTCGATTGTCCTGTTGAATTTAATGCCGAAGATTTTGAACTTTCAAAACCTGATGTTGAAAAAACCGATACTTTATTTCAAGAGTTGGAATTCCGTCAAATGAAAGCGCAGTTTGATAAATATTTTGGAACTGGAAAAGAATACGACGAAATTGATACAAACGGCAATGACAATAGCAATGACAAAAATCATCCCGATACTTCGGGACAAAAAAAACCTGTTAAAAAAACCAACGAAGAGCAATTTGACTTGTTCGGATTTTCGGATGAGGAAAGTGGTGAAGCGAAAACCAATTCCAATTATGCAACGTTAGAAAACACCAATCATAATTATACCATAATTCAAGGTGATTTGGGTACAAAATTATTTTTGCAAAATCTACTCAATCAAACATCGGTATGTTTTGATACCGAAACCACTGGAATTGATGCTTTGAATGCCGAATTAGTTGGAATGTCATTTTCTTGGCAAAAAGGCGAAGCATTTTATGTTCCTTTTCCCGAAAATCAAGAAGAAGCTCAGATTTTAGTTGATAAATTCAAACCGTTTTTTGAAAGTGAAAACATCGAAAAAATTGGTCAGAATATAAAATATGATTTGAAAATTCTATCTAATTATGGAGTTCAAATCAAAGGAAAATTATTTGATACGATGATTGCGCATTACTTAATTAATCCTGATATGCGTCATAATATGGATGTTTTATCGGAAACGTATTTGAAATATTCACCCAAATCAATTGAAGATTTAATTGGTAAAAAAGGTAAAAATCAAAAATCGATGCGCGATGTTGCTTTAGAGGAAATCAAAGAATATGCTGCCGAAGATGCCGATGTAACTTATCAATTAAAACAAAATTTCAGCCCGATTTTAGACAAAGCAGAAACTAAAAAGTTATTCGATGAAATCGAAATTCCGTTGATTCCTGTTTTGGCTGCAATGGAATTAGAAGGCATCAATCTTGACGTTCCTTTCTTGAAAGAAATGTCGGTAGAAATGGCAAAAGAAAGCTCCGAATTGGAACAAAAAATATACGAAACTGCTGGCGAGAAATTCAATTTGGCTTCACCAAAACAATTGGGCGACGTTCTATTTGACAAAATGAAAATTGGCGGCGCGAAACAAAAGAAAACCAAAACAGGTCAATACGCAACTGGCGAAGAAGTTTTGAGTTATTTAGCTAATGAACATCAAATTGTAAAAGATATTTTGGAATGGCGTCAAATGGTGAAATTACAAAGTACTTACATTGATGCGTTACCAAATCAAGTTGATAAAAAAACTGGTCGCGTTCACACCGACTATATGCAAACTGTTGCAGCCACAGGTCGTTTGAGTTCGAATAATCCAAACTTGCAGAATATTCCAATTCGTACCGAACGCGGACGATTGATTAGAAAAGCATTTATTGCTCGTGATGAAAATTATACCTTAGTTTCTGCCGATTATTCTCAAATAGAACTTCGAATTATCGCAGCGCTTTCTGGCGAAGAAAACATGATAAAAGCGTTTCAAAATAATGAAGATATTCATAGAAGTACGGCTGCAAAAGTGTTCAATGTTCCGTTAGAAGAAGTAACAAAAGAACAACGTAGCAATGCCAAAACCGTGAATTTCGGAATTATTTATGGCGTTTCTGCATTCGGACTTTCTAATCAAACATCGCTTTCGCGTAAAGAAAGTGCCGAGTTGATTGATGCTTATTATGCAACTTATCCAAAACTGAAATCGTACATGAGCAATCAAGTAGATTTTGCTAGAGAACATGGTTATGTTCAAACGGTTTTAGGAAGAAGACGTTATTTAAAAGACATCAATTCGGCCAATATGATGGTAAAAAGTGGCGCTGAACGAAATGCAGTAAACGCACCAATTCAAGGTTCGGCAGCCGATATTATCAAAATTGCGATGATTAATATTCACAAGAAATTAACTTCAGAAAATTGGAAATCTAAGATGTTATTGCAAGTACATGATGAATTGGTATTTGACGTTCACAACTCTGAGTTAGAAAAAATCAAACCGATGATTAAACACGAAATGGAAAACGCCTTCAAAATGGATGTTCCGTTGGAAGTTGAAATTGGTGTTGGAAAAAATTGGTTGGAAGCGCATTGATTTTAGTGTTCAGTTTTCAGTGGCAGTTGGCAGTTGAGAAATTATGTCGAAATGATAAAAAATATTTAAAAAAAACCATGAAAAAACTCCTTTTACTTTTATTATTATCAACATCATTTGCATTTTCGCAACAAACAAAATTTCAAAAAATTGATAGCTTATTAACTTTTTTGAATACCAATAACAAATTTATGGGTGAATTGTCCATCATCGAAAAAGGTAAAATGGTTTTTAGTAAAGCGTATGGCTTTGCTGATGTTGAAAGCGGAAAAAAATTAGATGTAAACACTAAATTGAAAATTGGTTCGATTACTAAAACTTTCACAGCAACTATGATTATGCAATTGGTTGACGAAAAGAAACTGACTTTAGATACAAAACTTTCAAAATTTTATCCAAAAATTCCAAACGCGGAAAAAATCACCATTCATCATTTGTTGCATCACCGAACTGGAATTCCTGATTTTTTGAATGACGATCCAACGGTTGGAGAATTCATTTATGTAGAAAATAAAAAGGAAGATTTGGTAAAGCGAATAGAGAATTACACTTCTGCATTTGAACCCAATTCGCAACACAAATACAGTAACTCCAATTATAATTTACTCGGTTATATCATTGAAGATATTACCAAAAAAAGTTTTTCAGAAAATCTAAACACTCGAATTATTAAGAAAATAGGCTTGAAAAATACGCTATTCCCAACTAAAATTGACATTACAAAAAACGAAGGTTACTCTTATTTTTTTGATGGAAAAAATTGGGCGAAAGTTCCAGAATGGCATAGTTCATTGTCCTTTGCAGCTGGCGCAATGGCCTCAACAACTAGTGATTTGAACCTGTTTTTAGAAGCTTTATTGGAAGGTAAATTAACTTCAAAATCTTCTTTGGAACAAATGAAATCCATGGAAGATTATTATGGAAAAGGATTAATTATTGCACCATTTGAAGACCGAAAATTCTATGGCCATACTGGCGGAATTGAAAACTTTCGTGCCGCAGCAGGTTATAATCCAGAGGATAAAACGGGTTTTGCGATTATTGTAAATGGCGATAATTATAATAGAAACGACATTATGATTGGTGTATTGAGTTTGTTTTATGGTAGTGACTATTCTTTTCCTGAATTCAAGCAATTTGAAGTTTCAAAAGCGGTGTTAGAAAAATATGTTGGAACGTATAAATCGGCTGCATTTCCAATGAAAATTAAAGTTTTTGTTGAAAATGGTAATTTATTAGCACAAGCAACTGGACAAAGTTCCTTTCCATTAACAGCAAAAAGCGAAACCGAATTTGTTTTTGAAGCTGCTATGATACAATTGATTTTTGGCGAAAATAAAATGAATTTTAAACAAGGAACGATGGCATTTGAGTTTGTTAAAGAATAAAAAAGGATGACTATTGCCATCCTCTTTTATCTTATTTTTAAAAAGCTTCTTATTCTACAATCAAATTTTTAGTAACGTTTCCATAATCTGTTCTCAATACTACCAAATAATTACCTGTTTTTAAATCGGAAGTAGTTATTTGATTTTCTGTTGCTGTAATGGTTTGATTTTTTACCACTCTTCCTAAAACATCGTACATTTTTACAACTCCCGTTTCTATGTTGTTGGGCAATTCAATAACAGTTAGTCCTTGCGAAGGATTTGGATACATTTTAAAGTCATTGAATTTAAAAGTAGCGTTATCTAAAGTTACCGAATAGGCTGCTGTGGATACTGCGTTCGCCGATCCACCATGTGGCGCTAAAGTAAAAGAGGCACTCGAAGCTCTGGCACAAGCCAAATTGATAGATCCTGCAGTAGCGCTGAAAACATAATCATCAGGTTCACCAGTGTTTAGCGCTCTTGTAGAAACAACTGTTCTTACGTTACCAGTTACAGTGTTACTTATTGTAGTCCAACTCTGAACTGCATCAGCAACCGGAACTGCAAAACCACCAAGCTGTCTATCAGAAATATTGGTAGTGTTTATAAATGCCACAATGTCTCCTGAGTCCATGCCGTTATTATTAAAAGCCAAAGCATACCATCTATCACTTGGCATTATTTGCGTTAGCGTAACTTGGGTTGTTGTAACGTCAATTTTTACGGAATACTCGGGGAAAAATTGAATTGTACCAGTCGAAAAAGTTTGACTGAACAAAGAGTTGGTCAGTAAAATTGTTAATAAACTTAAAGTAATTTTTTTCATAGTTTTTTATTTTTTAGTGTTTCGATTAATTTATCATCATCAAGAAGAATCGCAGAATCTAAGGCAGATTTTCCTCGTTTGTCTTTTTTGTTACAATCAGCGCCTGCTTTAATAAGTAGCGACACTATTTCATAATTTTGAGCATTAGTAGCATAAATTAACGCTGACGTTCCATTGGCATCTTCAATTGAAAGGTCTGCATTATTTTCTATCAAATATTTTGCAATTTCAGTATTGCTTTTAAAAATTGCTGCCATTAATGGCGTTCCCATTTTTGAAACTCCGTTAATATTGCATTTATAATCAATCAACAATTTTGCAACTTCATTATTTCCTCTGTAGCAAGCCAAGGTTAGCGGCGAGTATCCGTCTTCGTTTAAAATAGTAAATGCCTTTGGATTTGATTTCAAAATTTCTCTTGCTTGTTCCAAAGTTCCTTTTCTTGCAACATCAAAAACATCATAATTTTCTTGAGCATTAGCTAATTGTACAAGTAGAAATAAGCAAAATAAAACAGCTATTTTTTCAAGATTTATAAACTTCATATTAAACTATTAAATTCGATAACATTATTATTTTGTGAAAACAATGAAGAAACCTAACTTATCTTTTTAGTGGACTCCCTTTGTCTAAGCTCTGTATTGATGACTGTAGTTTTAAAAGTAAAAGTTTCTTCTTTACTCTCTAGTTTATCAATTAAAATTTTGGCTGCAACTTCACCTATTTCTGGACCGTGCTGACTTATTGTCGATAAACTTGGTGTCATTCTTCTTGACCAAACTCCATCGGCAAAACCTATTATTGAAAGCTCATCCGGAATTTTATAACCATTTTTCAAACCTAGTTTTAATGCTGAAACTGAAGCGTGTTCATCAAGTGCAAAAATAGCGTCAACTTTATTTTTCTTAAAAAAAGTAGCTACTTTATCATCAAAATCACTTTCGTTATCAGTTAGAATAATTGATTGTTCCTCCACAGAAACACCTTTGCTTTCCATAGCTTTAAAAAATCCCTTGGCTCTTAATTTGCCAACACTTAAATTGTCTATGGCAGAGAAAAGTGCAATTTTTTTACAGCCAGTTTTAATCAAGTGATTTGTTGCGTTGACTGCAGATTCAAAATCATCAACTACTACTTTATCGCAATTTACATTATCGGAAATTCTATCGAACATTACTATAGGTGTTCCTTCATTAATAATAGTGTTAAAATGATTAAACTGTTGCAGTTTCTGTGTTTCCTCTGCAACAGAAAGAATAAAACCATCGATGGTACCGTTGCTTAACATTTCGAGCGTATTAATTTCTTTTTCTAATGATTCATTGGAAATACAAGTAATTACTTTATATCCCTTTTCGTCGGCTACTTTTTCGATACCTGTAAAAACTTTTGCGAAAAATGAATTTAATATATTTGGTATAATAACACCTATAGTTTTTGTGCTTCTGTTTTTTAAGTTTAAACCGATAACATTGGGCTTATAATTTTTTAGCTTAGCATATTCTTGCACTCTCTGTTTGGTTGGCTCACTGATTTCAGGACTTCCGTTTAAAGCTTTGGAAACAGTAGAAACTGAAACTCCTAATTCTTTGGCAATTTGTTTTAATGTGGCTTTCGATTTCATTTTTGCTTTGTGTTAAAATGTAAAAATAGCAAAATTTATACTTATTAAACATTTACAATTCAATTCTTTATTGATTTCGTGTAAATGTTTAATTGCAACAACATAAAATAATATTACGCTAATGTCATCTTTTTATTTCAACAAACAAAAACAGTCTTAACTAAACCAATTGATATGTAAGGTATTGAACTAATTTCGATTTCTTGAAAAATAATTAAAAAATCGTATTTGCTTTATTAATAATTAATTGTACTTTTGCACTCCCTTTACTGGGATAGGAATGTTTAATTAAAAAAATATTATGGACGCATTAAGCTACAAGACACAATCTGCAAGCAAAGCCACTGTTACAAAAGAGTGGATCATTGTAGATGCCGACGGTCATAACTTAGGTCGTTTTGCTTCAAAGGTCGCTATGATTCTTAGAGGTAAATACAAGCCAAGTTATACACCTCACGTCGACTGTGGAGATAACGTAATAGTTATCAACGCAGAGAAAATCAACCTTACAGGTAACAAACTTGACGACAAAACGTATATTCGTCATACAGGTTATCCAGGAGGACAAAGAAGTTTGACTGCAAAGGTTTTGCAATCAAAAAACCCTGCTGCACTTGTTGAAAAAGCAGTTAAAGGAATGTTACCTAAAAACAAATTGGGTGCTGAACTTTTCAGAAATTTAAATGTAGTAGTAGGAACTGAGCACAAATATGGTGCACAAAAACCTAAAACAGTTAACCTAAACGATCTTAAGTAATGGGAGTTATTCACAAAATCGGTAGAAGAAAATGTGCAGTAGCACGTGTTTATGTTTCTGAAGGAACAGGAAAAATTACAGTAAACAAAAGAGAGTTTGCAACGTACTTCCCAACAGCAACTTTGCAATACAAAGTGATGCAACCAATGTCTATGACAAACAATGCAGACAACTTTGATGTAAAAGTAAATGTATACGGTGGTGGTTCAACAGGTCAGGCAGAAGCTGTTAGAATGGCTTTAGCAAGAGCAATGTGTGAAGTGGAAGCTGAAAACAGAGCTATCCTTAAACCAGAAGGATTACTTACAAGAGATCCAAGAATGGTAGAACGTAAAAAATTCGGTCAGAAAAAAGCGCGTAAGAGATTTCAATTCTCTAAACGTTAATCGAATATTAGTTCATTTATTATTGAAATTAAAAACAAAGTTGTCGATATTCCTTGTAAAAAGGGAATTAGTTTAGCATCGAAATGCAGTCCAAAGTCTCAAAACCACTTGGTTTAAAGCGAAAAAGGTGACGCATTGCTAATCAAACGGAACGTAAACTATTACACAATGGCAAACAAAATTGACGTTAAAGAATTATTAGAAGCGGGTGTTCACTTTGGACATATGACTCGTAAATGGGATCCAAATATGGCTCCATACATTTATATGGAACGTAATGGAATTCACATTATCAATCTATATAAAACAGCTGCAAAAATTGAAGAAGCTAACGAAGCTTTGAAAAAAATTGCAGCATCAGGTAGAAAAATACTTTTTGTAGCTACCAAAAAACAAGCTAAAGACATTGTTTCTGAAAAAGCAATTGCTTGCAACATGCCTTACATCACTGAAAGATGGCCTGGAGGAATGTTAACTAATTTCGTAACTATTCGTAAAGCTGTTAAAAAAATGGCTACTATAGATAAAATGAAGAAAGATGGAACATTCATGACACTTTCTAAAAAAGAAAGACTTCAAGTTGATCGTCTTCGTGCAAAATTAGAGAAGAACTTAGGTTCAATTTCTGATATGTCTAGACTACCTGCTGCATTATTTGTAGTAGATATTAAAGCAGAACACATCGCCATAAAAGAAGCACAAAAATTAAACATTCCCGTTTTTGCTATGGTTGATACTAACTCTGATCCACGCGAAGTTGATTATGTTATCCCAGCCAATGATGATGCTTCAAAATCAATTGATAAAATTTTATCTTTAGTAACCGACGCAGTAAAAGACGGATTAGCAAACAGAACGTCTGATGCTGTCGAAGTTGAAACAGAAGAAGTTGCAGAAGTGGTTGCTGCTGTTGAAGCACCAATTGCTGAAGTAGAAGCAGTTGTTGATACTGCTTCTGAAGCAGATGCTACTGAGGAAACTAAAACTGAAGAATAAAACACAAAATTCCAAAAGTGAAATTCCAAATTCCAAAAGTTGTCAATCATTTGATAATTTAATAAAGTTGGTATTTGGGATTTTACATTTGGATTTTATTTTTTACAAAAAATTAATTTAAAAAAAGAAATATTATGTCAACAATCACAATTACTGCTGCAGACGTAAATAAATTAAGACAAACTACAGGTGCGGGAATGATGGACTGTAAAAAAGCTTTAGTTGAAGCGGAAGGAGATTTCGATAAAGCTATACAAAACCTCAGAGAAAAAGGGCAAAAAGTTGCTGCTAACCGTTCTGATCGTGAGTCTTCTGAAGGTGCTGCTGTTTCTTTTATCAATGCTGACAATACTAAAGGAGCAATTATTACATTAAACTGCGAGACTGATTTTGTTGGTAAAAACGAAGGTTTCGTAGCTTTGGCAAAAGAACTAGTTGAAAAAGCTATTAATTTCAGCACTAAAGAAGCATTTTTAGCATCAGATTTCAACGGAATTACTGTGGCCGAAAAATTAATAGAACAAACTGGTGTTATCGGTGAAAAAATCGAAATCGGTGGTTTTGAAATCTTAGAAGGTGCTTTCGTTGGCTCTTATGTTCACGTGAACAAAATTGCGGCATTAACTGCAATTTCTTCTCCAGTAGCAAATGCTGAAGTTTTAACAAAAGATATCTCTATGCAAGTGGCTTCGATGGGTGCTGATACTTTATCTTACAAAGATTTCGATCCTGATTTCGTGGCTTCTGAACTTGCTGCTCGTATTGCTGTAATCGAAAAAGAAAATGAAGAAGCAAAACGTCTAGGAAAAACTTTGAAAAATGTTCCTAAATATATCTCTTTCTCTCAATTAACTGATGAAGTTTTAAAACAAGCGGAAGAAGATGCTAAAGCAGAATTGAAAGCAGAAGGCAAACCAGAACAAATTTGGGATAAAATTATTCCAGGTAAAGTTCAACGTTTCATCTCTGACAATACAACTTTAGATCAAGAGAAAGCCTTATTAGACCAAAACTTCATCAAAGATGATAGTAAAAAAGTAGGCGACTATGTTAAAGGATTCAATGTTGAAATTACTGGTTTCAAAAGAGTTGCTTTAGGTTAGTTCTAAGCTAATTCAAACAAATAATAAAGCCGTTTCAAAGTATGAAACGGCTTTTTGTATATAATTAATCTAAAAATTTTTAATCATCACCGAATGACGCTTATCCATTAAGCCGCTGGAATTTACAATTAATAAACTCTAGCTTATCGACTTCTTATTAGATACAGTTCGTCGCGCTTCCTTGAAGTATTTAAAAGGAACGATGAGCATACCAAAAACTTCTCCGTCTTCTTTTCCTAAGTGTTTGTGGTGGATTTTGTGTGCTTTTCTTAATGCAAGTAAATATACATTATTGGAATTCCTGAATAATTTAAACCGTTGATGAATAAAAATATCATGCATCAAAAAATAGGACAAACCATATACGGCAATGCCAATTCCTATCGAAGTCACGTAGTAATTGAAGTTCATCATACCAAGCATAATACAAAGCCAACTAGGAATGGCAAAAATCAGAAAGAACACATCGTTTTTTTCAAAAAACCCAGGTTCGTGCTGGTGATGGTCTTTGTGAAAATACCACATAAAACCGTGCATAACATATTTGTGTGTAAACCAGGCCATAAATTCCATAAAAAAGAATGTGACCACAACTGTTAAGATGTAAAAAACTATTTCCATAATGCAAAATTAAATATTCCGAAAAAAATAAATTGTAATAAAAGTAAAAAAGGTGCTAAAGAATTTTTAGTTTCTTTCTTAAAATAGCTCAAAACATAGCAAAAGACAAATCCGATACAAAACCACGCAATATAGTTTTTAATTGGAATAGATATATTTTTCCATGTCCAAAAATCATATGCTATCGCAACGGGTTCAATTAAAAAATCCAATGCCACTAAAATTGTTGCACAAATCAGTGCTTTTAAAATGGTATTGTTAACTCTATTTCCTACTGTATAAACGACGGCGTAGGTTAACATAATCCAATTAACACCAATAATTAAAGGAGTTTCAACGAATTTCCATCCTAAAGTTTCGCCATAGGTGTATTCACCAAAAATAACTCCTGTATTCACCCCGACTAATTCTACTAAAAATCCCATGACACCAATGAAGAGAAAAATAAACCACTGTTTTAGGTTTCCATTTTCGTGATTTACTAGTAACAATGCCATATTAACAATCAAATTTAAAGGCGTTAGCGAGAGAAAATCAATAGTTTGAGAATTCGATAAAATACCTATCAATCCTGATACATAAAAAGCAATCAAGAGCATTATTGATATCGAAAACTTATATTTTTTTAATGTATCAAGCATAACTAGTCGCAATTTTAGCACTCAATAAACATAGCGGAATTCCTCCACCAGGATGAACACTTCCACCTACAAAGTGCAAACCTTTAATATTCTTCTTAAAATTTGGATGTCTTAAAAATGCAGCAAATTTTGAATTACTCGACGTTCCATAGAGCGAACCTTGATAAGATAACGTTTTGCCTTCAATTGACCTTGGATCAAGAATTTCTTCGGTTTCGATGAGATCTTCAATGTTTGTTTTCAAAACATAATTAATTTTTGAGATTATATTTTTTCTTGTTTCATTAATTAAGGTATCCCAATCTTGACCTTCATTTGCTGGAGCATTTACCATGACAAACCAATTTTCTGAATTTTTTGGTGCATCTGACTTCGCAATTTTTGAAGAAATATTGATGTATACAGTTGGGTCAGAATGCATAGATTTATTATCGAAAATCGTTTCAAATTCTTCTTTATAATTTTTAGAAAAAAAGATATTATGCAAATCTAATTCGGGAAATTCGTTCTTAATTCCCCAATAAAAAATGATAGCAGAACTAGAACGTTCTTGTGATAATGTCCTTTGCGGCGACTTGATTTTCGGAAGCAACCGTTTATAAGTAAAATAAACATCCATGTTACTGACGATTAAATTAGCTTGTAAAAAATTACCTTCAATTATTATTCCTTTTACTTGCTTTTGCGATTCATCAAGTACTATTTCATCTACTTGTTTGTTATAAATAAAATCAACTCCTAAATCCTTTGCGAGTTTAACCAATGATGTAGTAATAGAGTTCATTCCTTCTGTGGGAAAAAAAGTACCAATATTGTGCTCATAATGGGGAATTATACCCATAATTCCTGGCGTTTTATATGGATTTGAACCATTGTAAGTTGCATAACGGTCAAAAAGTTGGACCAACTTTGGATGCTTCACATCGTCTTGGTTTGCTTGATGAAGCGATTTGTGAATATCTAAACCACCCATTTTTAGAATAGCTTTAACTGTCTTCAAATTTAAAAAATTCTTAACCTGATGCAAACTTTGCTCTAAAAACAAATCACCAATTACGCTGTTGATATGAGCTGCTTTTTTTAATTTTTTTTCAATGATACTTGGACTGACTTGAAAGATTTCATTGATCTTTTTAGATAACTTTTTCACATCACTATCGGCTTCGAGTTTCGTTCCATCATCCCAAAAATAATGACACGATTTGTCATGTTTGATATACTGGAAATAATCACGTGGATTTTTGCCAGCCAGTTCAAATAACTCATCCACGAAATGTGGCATTGTGAATAATGACGGTCCGGCATCGAAACGGTATTCTCCCGATTTAAATGCAGATAATTTTCCGCCAGGATAAGAATTTTTTTCAAATACGGTTACAGCATAACCTTTCAGTTGTAAACGAATAGCACTAGCAATTCCGGCAATTCCAGAACCAATAACAATAGCGTTTTTAGTGTTTGTAGTACTATTCACTTTTCTGTTTAATTAATATGCAAATATATTAAACAAAAGAGAAAATTTAATTTATTTAACGTTAAAATATAGTCAAATTGTGGCATCATTAGGCTTACTTTTGTTTTCAGAAATTATTTAAAACTTTAAGGTTTATTCTTATTTCTATTAGATATAACATTATATGACGTTAATAAACGAAATAATCACAATTCATTCCAAAAATGCATTGTTTACTTAATGACCTAGACAAAATTTTCAACATTTTTTCCATCCCAAATTCCTTCAAATTTATAGGGAACAAATCGGGCAAACATTTCTTCTTTGTACCAATTTAATTTTCGTGTCAATATAACCACTTCTCTATGTTTTGGATTTTTATAAGCATAATCAAGCATCTCTGCTTGTGTTTTCCAAATACTAATTGTTGCTTGTTGAATTAACGGCCATTCGCCCACACCAATGGATAACATCACTCCTTTGTAACCTTCTAAACTCTGACTTACGATACCAACTTTACTCCAAAAAGACCAAAGCTTTTTAAAACGAATACTTGCTCTAGTTAAAACTACGATGGGTTTGTCCATTTCTAATTTTGCCGTTTTCTCAAATGGCTGAATTCCGTCCCAATAACCATGTGCCTCAGCTGAGTTTAAATACACTGTAAATAGTTCTGAGCTGCGCTTTTTATAGGTATTAAAAAAAGAATTTTTATTAAAAAAAAATTGTGCTTTATCCTCATTTTCCCATACTGAAAAAAGGGCATACGTGCCAAAATTAGGCGTTGCACTAAATCCATTTTTAGCACCAGAACCTAATAATTTATAAAAAAGCAAACCATCGGAACTTTTCAATTTTCGGTGACCGAGTTGCATTTGTGAAAATGCCCACCATTTATTTGACAAATTTACAACCTTAAAAAATGTAACTGTAGTTATTTGACTCATAAAATTAAAACCAATTAAATAGAAAAATACTCTTTTCTTTCTGTTTATAAAATCTGACGCGTTAAAAAAATAGTACGTATTAAAATTTATTGAATAGTTAAAAATTGATTAATCTCAAACCATTGCAAAGGTAGCATAAGAAAAAATGTATCTACCGTAAACTAATGTTAAACATACCTTTGATTTTATTCTTTTTTAAAATGTTCTTCGGTTTAAAATACATGAAAATTAAATTACGAATAAAGGCATTTTAAATTTATATAATCCTATTAAGAAAAAAAGTACATTTGAAATTATTTGAATAGTATGTTTAAATCAAGAAAAGACACTGTATACGTTGTATTGGCTGGAATTTTTATTACCAATGCAATTGTAGCAGAGTTAATTGGCGGAAAATTAATTGACGTTTTTGGCGTTCCAATGAGTATTGGAATTCTACCTTGGCCAATTGTTTTTATCACCACTGATTTAATCAATGAATATTTTGGCGAGAAAGGCGTTAGAAAACTTTCCTTAATCACAGCCTGCTTAATTGCCTATACTTTTATTATTTTATCTCTTGCAATCAAAATTCCTTCCACTGGAATAAGTTCAGTTTCTACAGTAGAATTTCAGGCTGTTTTTGGACAAAGTCAGTTAATCATTGTGGGAAGTATCGCAGCATTTTTAGTTTCTCAACTTATTGATGTTACTGTTTTTCACTTCGTGAAAAAGAAAACGGGAAACAAAATGATTTGGTTAAGAAGCACTGGCTCGACGATGATTTCTCAACTGTTTGATAGTTTTATTGTACTGGGAATTGCCTTTTATTTGCCCGGAATTATGGACACAAAAACCTATGTAATTTCTGGATTTACTGGATATAGCGTTAAACTTGTTATTGCGGTTGTAATGACACCTATGATTTATTTGGGACATTATTTAATTGAAAAGTATTTAGCCAAAGATGGAAACTAAGACACGCTGCGCATGGTGCGAAAAAGATGATTTATATCGTGATTATCATGACAATGAATGGGGAAATCCCGTTTATGATGATCAAAAACTATTTGAATTTTTAATTTTAGAAACATTTCAAGCTGGTGTTAGCTGGCACTTAATCCTGAAAAAAAGAGAGCATTTCAGAAAAGCATTTCTCAATTTTGATTACCATCAAATTGCGTTTTTTGGCGATTATGAAGTTCAAGAATTAATGAAAGATTCAGGTATTATTAGAAACACACTAAAGATAAAATCGGCGATTAGTAATGCTAAAGCTTTTTTAAAAGTGCAAGAAGAATTTGGCTCGTTTTCAAAATTTATTTGGAACTATGTTGAAGGTAAACCTATTGTTAATCATTTTAAAACTTTAAATGAAGTTCCAGCTTATACACCGTTGGCAGAAAAAATTAGTAAAGATTTAAAAAAGCGTGGATTTAAATTTATAGGTCCAACCACGATGTATGCTCATATGCAAGCAACAGGAATGGTTAATGATCATTTAATCCAGTGTTGGAAGAGAAGTTAATTTCTTCTGATTTTAAAATCTTTATGAAAGCTTCTCTTGATATTTCAAAAGCACCTAATTTTTCAAGATGGTCGTTGTGCACTTGACAATCCAACAATTTATAATTGTTTACTTTTAAGTAATTCACCAGCCAAACAAAAGCAATTTTGCTGGCATTAGGCACTTTAGAAAACATGCTTTCGCCACAAAAAACATGGCCCAAATCAACGCCATATAATCCACCAACTAAAACATCGTTTTCCCAAACTTCGACCGATTTTGCAATTCCTTTTTTGTGCAAATCAGTATAGGAAGAAATAATTCTATCAGTAATCCAAGTTCCATTTTGCTCTTTACGTTCAATCTGCTGACAATTATGAATTACGGCAAAAAAATTTTTGTTAAACGTGATTTGAAACTTATTTCGGTTAATTAAATTTCTACTACTTTTTGAAACTTTATATAACTTTGGTGAAACAACCATCCTTTGCGGTGGCGACCACCAAAGAATGGGTTCGTCATCATCAAACCAAGGAAAAATTCCATTTTTATAGGCCAGCAAAAGTCGTTCTGATGATAAATCACCACCAACTGCTAGAATGCCTTCATAAGAAGCTTCGTCAACTGGCGGAAAATATAATTCTTTAGTTAAAAAGTACATTGTTCAATTTCAAAATTCAATTTTAACGAAAAAGTCAGAAATTCAAGTGCTACGCTCAAACTTCCGACTTATATCTTCTGACTTATATCTTTTTAAAAAGGTAAATCGTCGTGTTCTTCTTCTTTAAAATCAGTTGCTGGAGCAAAAGCTTCAGCTGGTGGCATTGGAGGCATGGCTGCATTTGGCAATTCTGCTTGCAGCTTCTCAATTCTCCAACCTTGAATATCATTAAAATATTTTGTTTCACCTTGTGGACTAAGCCATTCTCTTCCTCTTAAGTTGATAGACACTTTAACTGCTTCACCAACATTGTAATTGTTTAACATATCACATTTATCTTGCACAAAATTAATGCTGATAAACTGTGGATATTGCTCTTCTGTCGCTACCACTAATTCTCTTTTTCTAAAGCTAGCACTAACTTGTTGCTCTGCATTAATCACTTTAATTTTTCCGGTTACTTCCATAATTATTGTTTTGCTAAAAGTACTTTCCAAGCCGAAAGTACGTCGTTATTGTTCAAATATTCTTTTGCTTTTTCGTGTATTTTTTGCTCGTCATCGGAACTTAAAACACCCTTAACCGCAAAATTTTGTTTTACAAATATAGTAATTTCTTCTTGTGTTGGCAATGCTTCTATATTCCCTAATTTACCTAAATCATTGCCGTCAAAAACAGCACTTTTTTTGATAAAATCAGGAATAGCATCTACTCCAATTCCTAGTGTTACCAATGGTTTTTCGACTTCAAACAACCCTTGATTGGAACGTGAATACCAATTGCCACCAAGTCGTGCAACCAAATCAATCTTGTGTTGGTCAATCATATTTTTTTCGTCCAACACTTTTTCGCTAATATGAATTTTTACCACTTCACATATAACTAAATTTCCTGCACCACCTTGATTTCCTAGAGCAATTATCTCATTCACTTTGCACTCAAACTGCACTGGACTTTCAGCCACACGATAGGGTTTTATCATGTCCGAAGGTAACATGGTCAATCCCGATTTTATAAACTCATTCACACCATCAGGATATTCAGTGCTAGAAAGCGACATTTGCTGCACAATGTCATAATTCACCACATTAATTACTACTTCTCTAGTAGCTTCACAGTTTTCTAGTGTATGTTTGGTTGTATTATTTCTCACGCGTCGTGCAGGCGAAAAAACCAAGATTGGCGGATTGGCACTAAAAACATTAAAGAAACTAAAAGGCGACAAATTGGGCTTGCCATTTTTATCAATAGTACTAGCAAAAGCTATTGGTCTTGGCGCAACCGCACTTTGCAAATAGCCTTGTAATTGCGCTGGTGATAGCGTATGTGGTTCGAAACTGAGCATCTTGTTTATTGTTTTTACAAAAATACACCGTTTTAAAATTACTATTATAGAGTTGAGATAAAACTTTACAACTTTTGTTATATTTATAAAAATTTTCTAAATGCAGTTTTCCGAAAAAAGAAATATTACCCGTTGGATTATCATCATGGCTTCGTTTGTCATTGTAAGTTTGATTTTGTGGAATACTTATACTTTTTTTCAAATTTTCAAGAATGAAGAACGTGTCAAAATGGAACTTTGGGCAGAAAGTTTAAAAACTTTTAATAATGCCAATCCAGAAACAGATGATATTGCATTACCACTGAAAATAATGAGTAATAACAAAACCATACCCATTATCTTAACGGAAAAGGGAGAAATTATAAATCACACTAATATTGATGAAAATATTTCTAATGACAAAGCCAAACTTAAAGATTATTTAGAAATTTTAAAAAAAGAAAATAATCCAATTATCATAGAGTCTAATCCAGGCAAATTTTGGTATCTATATTATGGAAATTCATCATTGCTTAACAAATTGAAATATTACCCTATTGCCTTATTATTAATTATCTTTTTGTTTGGAGCTTTAGTCTATAATTTCTACAAAACCACAAAAATGGCTACCCAAAACAAGCTTTGGGCCGGAATGGCAAAAGAAACTGCTCATCAAATTGGCACGCCTTTATCTTCTTTAATCGGTTGGCTCGAAATCATGAAAGCCGATAATGTAGATGAAACCACTATTACCGAAATTGAAAAAGACATCAACCGATTGCAAAAAATCACCGATAGATTTTCAAAAATTGGTTCTGAGCCTATTCTAGAAAAAAGGGATATAATTGAAGAAACGCAACAGTCATTCGACTATTTACAATCGCGATTTTCTAGCCAAGTGACTTTTTCATTTAAAGCGCCTAAAAATCCTATCCTAGTTTCTTTAAACCCAGCGTTACACAGTTGGACAATAGAAAATTTAGTTAAAAACGCCATCGATGCCATGAAAGGAAGAGGGAAACTGACCTTAATAATTGAAGATGATGATAAATTGGTCAATATTTTAGTAGCAGACTCAGGAAAAGGAATTCCAAAAAGTCAATTCAATCAAATTTTTGAACCTGGTTTTACTACAAAGAAACGCGGTTGGGGTTTAGGATTATCGTTAACAAAAAGAATTGTAGAAGAATACCACAAAGGGAAAATAAAAGTTTTGAATTCTGAAATTGATAAAGGAACAACGATGCAAGTCAGTTTCAAAAAGGCATAAAAAAATCTCGTTGTTCACGAGATTTAATTTTATAAATGTTGCTGAATAGCTTTTGCTAAATCCTCAAACTCTTCTTTGGTTAAAGCAATTTTTCGTTGAAAACGCATATCATCCATATCGTGTAATGGAATTAAATGCACATGAGTATGTGGCACTTCCAAACCTACCACAGCAACGCCTATTCTTTTACAAGGAACCGTTTTTTCTAATGCAATAGCTACTTCTCTTGAAAATTTCATCAATCCCAAATAAAGTGCTTCCTCCATGTCAAAAATCTTGTTAATTTCTTGTTTCGGGATACAAAGAGTATGTCCTTTTGCATTTGGATTTACGTCCAAGAAAGCCAGATAATCTTCGGTCTCAGCAATTTTATAACAGGGAATTTCTCCGCTGGCTATTTTAGAAAATATTGAACTCATAAAAAATTGATTACTTAAAACTGACTACTGAACACTCTATGTTTAGTCTCTAGAAATTTCTAAAATCTCGAAATTCAATTTCCCGTTAGGAACGCTAATTTCTGCAATTTCTCCCACTCTTTTCCCTAAAAGGCCTTTGCCAATTGGTGAACTTACAGATATTTTCCCTGTTTTTAAATCGGCCTCACTTTCTGCAACTAAAGTATATTTTAATTCCATTCCGTTCGCTTGATTTTTAATTTTTACATTCGACAAAACCAATGCTTTAGAAACGTCTAATTGCGACTCGTCAATCAAACGAGCGTTGGAATATACTTCCTCTAATTTAGCAATTCTCATTTCTAGCATGCCTTGTGCTTCTTTAGCAGCATCATATTCTGCATTTTCAGATAAATCCCCTTTATCTCTTGCCTCAGCAATGGCTTGAGAAGCTTTTGGTCTTTCTATGCTTTTTAATTGGTCTAATTCTTCTCTCAATTTCTTTAATCCTTCTGCGGTGTAATACGATATTGTACTCATAATTTCATTATTTATATAAATAGAAAAAATCCCATAGCAACGGGATTTCTTTTTACAAAGATACTCTTTTTTTAAACTATTTCAATTTTGTTCCCTATAAGTAAGGTTTTTCAAAGTTAATTAATTTAAATTTGTTACACTATTGAATTTAAAAAAAAATATATGAAACAAATTTTGTTTTTACTACTGATTATCCCTTTTGCTTTTAGTTGTGACGGCGGAAATATTAATAACAACAATCCAAATATTCCGAACTTTCCAGTCAATCTGCAAATAAACTTAAATCTTCCTGCCAATAGCAACTTACAATTTCCTGGAAATCGAATTATAGATTTTTCGCAAGGCGCGCGAGGTATTGTAGTTTTTAATACCGGAAGTGGTTTTGTTGCTTATGATTTAGCTTGCCCAAATATTGCTTTCGACTTGTGTACAACCCCAATGACGATTCCACCTGGAGCTATTGATGCCACTTGCGACTGTGATGATACTGTTTACAGTTTATACTCAGGACAAAGTGCTGGACAACCTTATCCCATGAGACAATATCGCGTTATTCTAAACGGAACTGTTTTAAGTGTTACCAATTAAAAAACGCCTTTACTGCACAAGTGGCTTTAAAGGCGTTTTCTTCTTACTTCCTAAAACCGCAACGTAGCTCCAGCCAAGAAATTAATTCCGGCTTGAGGATAAAATCCTGCACCTTCAAATGTGGTTATATTTCCTAAACTGTCTGTATCATCAAAGGTGTAGAAAAAGCCGTTAGACTCATATTCTACATTGAAAATATTATTGATTAGTGCTGAAAAAACGATTGATTTCAGCCCTTTATTGATATTCCATTGGTAAGTAAAATTTAAATCATTGACAAAAAAAGCATCTAGAACAGAGTTTTGCGAATCGATATTACCCATAAACTGCTCGCCTACATATTTTGAAAATAAGGAAACCTGAACCGTTTTTGAAGGTTGATAGGTAAATCTATTTCCAAAAATAACACTTGGCGAAAAGGCAATATCGGTATTTCCTAAATTTTGTAAAACACCATCTCGCTGGAAATTAAAGTCTCTGTTTCTGTTTTGGCTTAACGTTATGTTAGGATTAAGCGCTAACTTGTTTGTGAGTGTAATCAACGACTCGATTTCTAAACCCAAACGGTAACTGCTTCCACTATTGGTAAAAATTGGCGAACCTACATCGTTCAGCGCACCCGTTAAAACCAATTGGTCTCTATAATTCATGTAAAATGCATTGGCAGTAAAATTTACTTTCTTAGAATTGTATTTCCATCCAAGTTCATAATCCAACAATCGCTCTGGTCTTGTACTCCCGTTTTCATAATCATCGCGGCGTGGTTCTTTATTGGCAACACCAAAAAATCCGTAAAACGAATTTTTCTCATTGAGTTGATAATTTAAACCCATTTTTGGATTAAAGAATAAAAACCTATCGTTTACATCGTCAAATCGGAAACTCGTAGCTTCATAAAAAACCATTCGGTATTGTAAATCGGCAAAAACATTTACTTTACCTACTTGTTGCGATGCTTTGGCATAAAAATTCACATCGTCTTTATTCCCAATGTTATCATAATACCTGTTTTCATCGGGCGTATAAAATTGTGTCCAAACTACTTCGCCAAAATGGTCACCCAGGTAACGATTTGCCGCGCCACCAATTAAAATATCGGTGTCGGGCGTTCTATAATTTAAAGAAAAAGTAGCCCCAAAAAAATCATTATCGAGCCATCTTTTTCGAACTAAATCAGCAATTGAATTGCCATTAAAATCGGGTAAGTTATAATCGGCTAATGTTTCATCTTCGCGGTATTGTTCAAAATAACCTTTCCCGATGGTGTAATGCAAGGCCGCGTTTGAAATCCATTTTTCGGACCATTTTTCAGACCAATGCAACTGAAAATGATTTTGGGTATAATTATCAGTTTCATCATCATAGAATTGTGTGTTGCCAAATTCATCAGTATACATTCCTGCAATATTATAGGTTCGGTCGTTTTCTAGTTTTTCTGGATCTTCAAGACCATACCATGCTTGATAGGTTTTTTCTGTTCCGCCAAAAGCAAAGAATTTAATTTGTCGTTTTTCGGTGATATAATTGGCATTAAAAAAGTAGCCCGTCATGTTAGTTGAAGCCCTATCAATAAAACCATCGGAAGCAATGTTAGACAAGCGCGCATTCATTTCAAAGTTGTTGTGCAACCCTGTGCCAAAGGACAACGTATGTTTTCGCGTACCAAAACTTCCGGCCGAATTGGCAATTTCGGCATAGGCTTTTTCCTGAAACGATTTAGTTTGCATGTTTAAACTCGCGCCAAAAGCACCAGCACCATTGGTAGAAGTTCCAACACCGCGTTGCAATTGCACACTTTCGAGCGAGGAAGCAAAATCGGGTAAGTTCACAAAAAATGTGCCCTGACTTTCGCTGTCGTTAAACGGAATTCCGTTTAACGTTACGTTAATCCTTGAACCGTCAGAGCCACGAACGCGCAGATAGGTATAGCCCACTCCGTTTCCCGCATCGGTTGTGGAGACTACCGAGGGTAAAAAATTTAAAAGTACTGGGATGTCTTGACCCAGATTTCGCGGTGCAATTTCTTCTTTAGAATAATTGGTAAATGTAATTGGGTTTTTGCCTTTGGCTCTAACCGAGGATACCGTTACTTCATTGAGCGCATTGACTTTGGTAGTGTCTTGTGGCTTTTCTTGCGCTGTTGAGAGAAAAGAAAATAGAGAAAAGAAAATAGAACAAGAGATTGTTCTGGTTTTTGTGCTTCGCACTTCGTACTTCGTACTTTTTTTAAATAATAATTCCATTCGTAAAATAAATTATACGAATAAAAAGAGGTAATTATTCTTTGGTTAAAAAATAAAAAATGTTTGTTTCCTGTGACAAAGTCAGCGTGCACTCTGTTTTGTCACTTTTCCCTAAACAGCATTACCTGTTCTAGGTTCATTGGGTATAATCTCAGCCCTTAGTAGAGCACCCCTTTTGAGACGAGGCAAATATAAGAAAGTATTAAGATTGTAGTATTAAGTAGTAAGACTTTTTTTGTATTGCCATTAATTTTTGCCATTGCTATTGAAATTTACAACTCAGGCTTTCTTCGGTTTTGTTTTGTTTCAGAGAGGTTGCGTTTGGCTTTGATTATTGGCATTACCAAGGATGGCTGAGCAGGAATTTGTTTTCGATACAATAAAAAAAACAGTGAAAAAACTGCAGGAAGCTTCCGTAGTGCTCCGCAAGGCTCTCGCAGTTCTGTTTGGGGCTTTCGTAGCACTCCGCAAGGCTCTTGCAGTTCTGTTTGGGGCTTCCGTAGCACTCCGCAAGGCTCTCGCAGTTCTGTTTGGGGCTTCCGTAGCACTCCGAAAGGCTCTCGCAGTTCTGTTTGGGGCTTCCGTAGCACTCCGCAAGGCTCTCGCAGTTCTGTTTGGGCATTTCGGAGGAGTGTACTCGGTTTTGACACTTTTTTTTTACTTTTTATTTTGATAAATAATTATTCTTCTGTAACTTAGCTTTTAATAATTCTAAAATCTACTTGTTATGAACGAAGTTAATTCCTTTGCAGTTACAAAATTAAACAATGGCGATTTTTATCAATTTATTGAAAATAGCGTAAACATTGTACAAACCGAACCTCTCGCCGCTGGTATTATCGCAAAGCTAGCAGCAGAACGCCCGATATTGTTAGATTCATTTAAAAAAGAAACGCTTACCGAGGATACTAAGCAAATTGTTTTGTTGGACGAACGTCGTGATCGCGCGTTTACAAAATTGAGATGGATAGTAACTGGTTATACTTTTGATGATGAGAACGTAGGATTTTCGGCGGCAGCTAATAAATTAATGACTTTTATAGACCAGCATGGTGGCGGACAACTCATTCGTTTTAATTATAACAAAGAAACCGCCAGCATTAGCAGTCTTGTGCTCGATGTTCGTAATCATGCTAGTGATGAGTTGGCTACATTACAATTAGCTCCTACGCTAGATTATTTGGAAACAAACAACAACAAGTTTAAAGAATTCTATGCCACTCGAAACGATGCAGCGGCGGAATTGACCGATGTGCCTCCGTTTTACAAATTGCGCAAAGAAGCAACGGCAAATTATAAAAGAATGACAAACGACCTTGAAAGTTTGCAGCGTTTTGTGCCACCTGCCGATAGTCAAAAAATTACAGAGGTAATCACGCGTTTGAATGTAGAAATTGATAAATTTAAATTGCTAGTGCCAAAAACACCTCCGCCAACTCCACCAACACCTTAAATAACAAAGCATCCGTAAAAGGATGCTTTTTTTATGCTATAAATCAGGCTTTCTTCGGTTTTGTTTTATTTCAGAGAGGTTGCGTTTGGCTTTGATTCGCTTCTCGATAACTGAACGTGGGATTTTGGTTGGTTTTCTTTTTTTGGGTACAATTAAAGCATTTTGTATTAATTTTAAAAAACGTTTGGTCACTATTTCTTTATTGCGCAGCTGGCTTCTGTCTTCGTCGCAATTTAAAATTAGCATAGCATCAGCTGTTAATTTAGTAGCTAGTTTGTGGCTAAGTAATTCGATTTCTTCCTCTGAGAAGGCTTTAGAAGTATTTAAATTAAATGTCAGCACTACTTTTGACGAAACTTTGTTCACGTTTTGTCCGCCAGCACCTGAACTTCTTACGGCTTTAAATTGTAACTCCGAAAGTAGTATATCAGTTTTCATATTGTGGTTGATGGGCCGGTTTTAATAAATCGTTGACCGTTTTCACGGGATTAAAAGTAACTAAGGGTACTTCAACAAAAACGGTAATCCATTTTGCCATCGCGCCGTTCCATAAACCGGGCAATTCATAGGCTTTTAATTCTTTCCCTTTGTTGTTTTTATGAACAATAAATCCGGTACTGTTATCAACAAATTGCAGTAAATCAAACTTTTCGCCTCTGTAATTATTGATGCCACAAACTAAATCTACGGGATTAAAATGTGTGGCTTTTGATAAAATCTTCGCTTGTGCCGGGTTGTTTATATCAACTTGAGAACTTTCTACTATTTGTAACGAAATAGTTCCTTTGCCGCTTTTCACCCAAAAAGGTCCGCCGCCAGGTTCGCCTTCATTTTTTACCATTCCACAAACACGAATTGGTCTGTTTAATTTCTGTTTTATGAACTCAATCTGGTTTTCAAGGGTAAATTTAAAGAAATCTTCATCAATAATGATATTCAACTCTTGGGTCATAAAGTTGAAAATAGCTTTAATAGTAGTACTGTCTACTTTTTGATTATCAATGGCAAAAAGGATATCGAAAATTTTATCCTGCAATTCAATTAATAAACCACCCAATGCTTTTTTATACAAAGTAGTTTGCTCAATATGATTTTGAATGATGTTATCTATGTTTTTAATAAAAACGATATCGGCAGTAAGACCGTTTAAGTTATTTATTAGTGCGCCATGCCCGCCAGGACGAAAAACTAGTTCATTTTTTTCGTTGCGAAAGGGCTTATTTTGCATAGTAACCGCTATGGTATCGGTGCTTTTGTCTTGATAAGAATATCTAATGTGGAGTTTAATATTGGCTTTGTTTTCAACTTGCTCTTTTACGTCGTCCACAATTTTGTGAAACAATTCTTCATGGTTTTCTGAAATGGTGAAATGCAAATGAGATACCGCATTAGAGGAAGCATAGTAGGCACATTCGTTTAAATGTTCCTCAACCGGTGTGGCAATATGCGTGTCATATTTATGAAAATTCAATACTCCTTTTGGTTTATTGGCAAAATCAAAATAGTCAGCAGCCAGCATGGTTTTGATAAAATGATAGCTTTTCTCGTGGCTTTCTAAGGAGTAATAGTTGTCGACAATTTGTTTTACTTGTGATTTAACTTCCTCAAAAAAGGGAAACTTTTCAATTCCTGCCAAAAAAACGGGAAGATTTTTATCTTTTTTTCTATTGATGTAGGCATTGATGGTTTCGGTTTCGGGAGAAAACTCGATTAAGAATTCATTCAGGAATTTAAACATTCTCGTGGCAGCTCCAGAAGCAGGGACAAACTTTTTAAGTCTAAAATTTGATTTTTTGGCGTCAAATAAATTAGCAAATTGTTGAAAATCATCTTTGCTGAGTTTTCGAATACCATCATTAATAGTCGCTGGTTTTTCGAGATAAATGTTTGGTATTCCGTTTTGAAATAACAACAACTCTCCCTCTATTTTATCGAGTGAAATGCCGTGGGCTTCAATTTGTTTAAAATCAGCTTCGGTAAATCCATATTTTTTTGCTAAATTATCTTTTCTTGTAAAATTCTCTTCCATTCTAAATAGCCATAAACGGCAATAATTGTAAAAATTAAATATTGTATACTGGTAAAAGTATACCCTTTGGCAAAATACATTGGGATGGAAATTAAATCACCTATTATCCATAAAATCCAATTCTCGATTTTCCGCTTTGCCATTAGCCACATTCCCACAAAGAAAATTCCTGTAACTAGAATATCCAAATAAGATGTCCAATGGGTAAATTTATCAAAAAATGTGTAAACAGCTACTACAAAAACAATAGTTGCAATAAAAATGACTGGTGCTGTTTTCTTTTCTGACAAAGTCATCACCGAAATGGGAAATTGAACTACCGCTTCTTTCTTTCGTGTCCAATGATACCATCCATAAATACTCATGATGACATAGTAAAAATTGATCATCATGTCACCAAGCAAAGACCATTTCCAAAGCAAATAAACATAAATGGCCGTGTTGATAATTCCTGTTGGGAAAACCAAAATGTTGTTTTTTTTAGCAAACCAAACACTTAGCAAACCAAAAAAAATAGCTGTTAGCTCTAATGTAATTTCATAGCTGGGGTAGTTTTTATACTGAGCAAAAAGGAGATCGAACATTAGTCAAAAAAGTTAGGGTAATTTTCAAATGCTGTTCCTATAACAACCATTGTTGCGCCTGCATTGAAGGCATCATCTATAGCTTTTCTCGACCGAATGCCGCCACCAACAATCAAAGGAATTGAAATTCTTTTCGCAACGTTTGAAATCATTTCTAAAGGAACGGCATTTATTGCACCACTTCCTGCTTCGAGATAAATAAGTTTGTTGCCAATTAATTCTCCTGCTTTGGCTGTTTGAGAAACAAAATCGTGATTGCGTCTGTCTAAAGGTTTGGTTCTGCTTACTCGCTCCACAGCGGTTTCACTGCCACTTTCTATTAAAATATATCCAGTTGAAATGATTTCTAAATTGGTTTTTTCTAAAACAGGAACCGACTTAATTTGATGCTCAATCAAATAATCCGGATTTCGTCCTGAGAGCAATTGTAAAAATAAAATTCCGTCTGCTTCTGCGGAAATTTGGTTTGAATTTCCTGGGAAAAGTAAAATTGGCAATGGGCTATTTCGCTTTATAATCCTTATTAAATCGCATAGATGATTTCCATTAAAAGAACTTCCACCAACGAAAATATGTGTGGCTGGCGATTGATTTATTTTTGAAGCTACTTCTTTTGTTTGTTCCAAATCTAACTTGTCTGGATCAAGAAGAATGGCTAGCAGTTTTTTATTCTGATATACAGCTGAAAGTAGGTTTTGATAAATGTCTTTCATGTTATTTTTTACCTGAATTGGAATTAAAAGCGCAAACAAAAATATACTCTTCGAAGAAATCAAAAAGAATATCAAAGTGTGATACGGTGTTGTTAAATCGCAATTCTGCCTTGCACTTTTTATCTTGTAATAAAAAATCGTGTTCAAAAATATGTTCAGGAAAGCTAATCCCTTTTTCGTTTTTGATTTTAAAAATTGCTTCTTTTATTCCCCAAACTACTGTTGCCTTCTGAATTTTATCTTCATAGGATAAACTTTCAAGATGAGCGATATCCATAAAACGCGGTGCAATTTTTAGTGTTTTTTCTTTTTTGATTTCTAAATCAATGCCAAGCACTACCTCGCTGACTGCTATCGCAGAAAAATCGTGAGAATGGGAAATAGAGATGTGCTTACCATCTTTCAAATGTGGTTTTCCAAACTCGTCATAATATAAATCAAAATCCGAATATCCAGCTTCCATCAATAATCTTCTTACACTCAAAAACCCTTTTTGATGACTTTCTGATTTCATTCCTTCCAACCTTATTAGCGAATTATCGTTTAGTTGAACACTATCAAACAACTCATTGTAAGTTTCCGTGATTTTCCATACAAAAATCGTGGTGAACACGTTGATATTACTTTTTCGGAATAATGGCATGAGTATAATTAAATTATCTAATTGTAATTCAGAAAATTAAGCAAGTGAACAAATAATAAAAAAACAGAAAACACTTTTTTAATTCTAAGCTATGTTGTAAATTTGGACGCAATTTAAAAACAAATATACATAATAGATGAGTACACAAACATTACCTTTTGTAGCTTACAAAGTTAAAGACATTAACTTGGCGGCGTGGGGAAGAAAAGAAATTGAGTTAGCAGAAGCAGAAATGCCAGGATTAATGGCACTTCGTGCAGAATATGGCGCGAGCCAACCATTAAAAGGAGCGCGTATTGCAGGTTGTCTTCACATGACAATTCAAACTGCGGTTCTTATAGAAACATTAATTGCCCTTGGAGCAGAGGTTACATGGTCTTCTTGTAATATTTTCTCTACCCAAGATCAAGCTGCTGCCGCAATTGCTGCTGCAGGAATTCAAGTTTATGCTTGGAAAGGTTTGGACGAAGAATCTTTTGATTGGTGTATAGAGCAAACGTTGTTCTTTGGTGAAGATAGAAAACCTTTAAACATGATTTTGGATGATGGTGGTGATTTAACCAATATGGTTTTTGATCGTTACCCAGAGTTAATTCCAGGAATCAAAGGATTGTCAGAAGAAACTACAACAGGTGTTCATCGTTTATATGAAAGAATGAAAAACGGCACATTATACATGCCAGCTATCAACGTTAATGATTCAGTTACTAAATCTAAATTTGACAACAAATACGGTTGTAAAGAATCAGCAGTTGATGCGGTTCGTCGTGCTACCGATGTTATGTTGGCAGGAAAAAGAGTAGTTGTTTGTGGATATGGTGATGTTGGAAAAGGAACTGCGGCTTCTTTCCGTGGTGCTGGTTCTATTGTTACGGTTACAGAAATTGACCCAATTTGTGCTTTACAAGCTGCCATGGACGGTTTTGAAGTAAAAAGATTAAATACTGTTATCGCAACTGCAGATATTATCATTACTACAACTGGTAACAAAGACATTGTTTTGGGTAGTCATTTTGAACAAATGAAAGACAAAACTATCGTTTGTAATATTGGTCACTTTGATAACGAAATTGATATGGCATGGTTGAACAAAAACCACGGTGCGTCTAAAGTAGAAATCAAACCACAAGTTGATAAATATACTATTAACGGAAAAGATATTCTTATCCTTGCTGAAGGTCGTTTAGTCAACTTAGGTTGTGCAACTGGTCACCCAAGTTTTGTAATGAGTAACTCCTTTACTAACCAAACTTTAGCTCAAATCGAATTGTGGACTAATTGTGCGGCTTATAAAAATGAAGTTTACATGTTACCTAAACATTTAGATGAAAAAGTAGCTGCATTGCATCTTGAAAAATTGGGTGTTGAATTAGAAACGTTGAGAGACGATCAAGCAGCATATATTGGTGTTGAAGTTCAAGGACCATTCAAACCAGAATATTACAGATATTAGTATTAAGATTAAGGTACTAAGTATTAAGACTAAAACCCTTGCTAGATTGTGAGGGTTTTTTGTTTGCAGAAATGAAAAAACCCGTTTACTGAGGTAAACGGGTTTTGAATTTAAACGAGCGTACTATTTATGCTTCGAATGGAATAATAGAAACAAATGATTTGTTATCTTTTTTCTTTTGGAACTTTACAACTCCATCTACTTTTGCATGCAAAGTGTGATCTTTACTGATGTAAACATTTTCACCTGGATTGTGCTTAGAACCTCTTTGTCTAACAATGATATTACCAGCAATTGCAGCTTGACCACCATAAATCTTTACGCCTAAACGTTTCGATTCTGATTCTCTACCATTTTTAGAACTACCGACACCTTTCTTGTGAGCCATGACGTATAAGTTTTATATTGTTATTAATCTTGTGTATCTTCTTTTTTAGCCTTTGGAGCTTTTTTTGCTTTTTGTGCTTCTTCAGCAACATCAGTAGCATCAGCTTCAACAACTGCTTTTTTTGGTGCAGCTTTTTTAGCGCCTGTAGCAGAAATACCTTCAATCACAATTTGTGTTAAAGATTGTCTGTGTCCATTTCTTTTTTTGTAACCTTTTCTTCTTTTCTTTTTGAAGACGATTACCTTATCTCCTTTTAAGTGCTGTAACACTTTGGCTTCTACTGAAGCACCTTCTATAGCTGGGGCGCCTAAAGTAATGTTTCCATTATCGTCTACTAAAAGAACTTTATCAAAAGAAACTTTTGAACCTTCTTCATTAGCCAAACGGTGAACATAAACCTTTAAGTCTTTGCTTACTTTAAATTGTTGCCCTGCTATCTCTACGATTGCGTACATAACAATACTATTTAGTTAATTATTAAATCCCGACTTTTCGGGTTGCAAATATACTATTATTTGTTTTACACACAACTCTTTGTGAAAAAAAATTCTGTTTTGCTTTTAGAGCATAAAAATGTTAAGAAATTTTAAATTTTTAACAACCCAAACTAAATTAAAGTACTTTTGATGTAACAAATTAAATAGTTTGTTAACTAATAAATCAACTGAACAAAAAATTTAAATTTTTTATGAAAAAATCACTAATCGCTTTAAGTGCATTGCTTATGCTTGGAGGAACAGCTCATGCCCAAAAGGTTGCTTTTGAGGAGTACGATTTACCTAACGGGTTGCACGTTATCTTGCACAATGACCCATCTGCGCCGGTTGTAATAACATCCGTTATGTATCATGTAGGTGCAAAAGATGAAAATCCAGAAAGAACTGGATTTGCCCACTTTTTTGAACATTTATTATTTGAAGGAACTGAAAACATTAAACGTGGAGAATGGTTTAAAATTGTAACAGGTAATGGTGGTGTTAACAATGCCAATACTACTGATGACAGAACTTATTATTATGAAGTTTTCCCTTCAAATAATCTTGAGTTAGGATTATGGATGGAGGCAGAAAGAATGTATCACCCAGTGATTAATCAAATAGGAGTTGATACTCAAAACGAAGTGGTTAAAGAAGAAAAACGGCTACGTGTTGACAATCAACCCTATGGTCAAATTCTTGCCGAAGTAAAGAAAAATATGTTTAAAGTGCATCCATATCGCTGGGCAACTATAGGTTCTATGGATCATTTAGATGCTGCAAAACTAGAAGAATTTCAAGCTTTCTTTAAAAAGTTTTATATTCCAAACAATGCCGTTTTGGTAGTGGCAGGAGATTTTGAAAAAGCCCAAGCCAAAAAATGGATTCAAAAATATTTTGGTGCAATTCCAAAAGGAACTCCAATTACAAGACAAACCTATACCGAAGCTCCAATTACAACAACTATTAAAGCTGAATTTCAAGATCCAAACATACAATTACCAATGTTAATTTCTTCTTATAGAACTCCATCTATGAAAACGAGAGACGCTCGAGTTTTAGACATGATTTCTACCATTTTATCTGATGGCAAAAGCTCAAGATTGTACAAAAAAATTGTTGATGATAAAAAAGTAGCTTTGGAATTAGGTGCCATTAGTTTTAATCAAGAAGACTATGGAACTTATATTATTTATGGTTTACCACAAGCTCCAAACACTAGTGAAGATTTTATTAGAGAGATTGACGAGGAAATCCTAAAACTTCAAAACGAACTAATTTCTGAAAAAGAAATGCAAAAATTACAAAACAAATATGAAAACCAATTTGTGAACCAAAACTCAACTATTGAAGGGATCGCAGACAATTTAGCTACTTTTTATATGTTGTATGGTGATATAAATCTTATTAATACAGAGATAGATATTTATCGTTCTATTACCAGAGAAGAAATTAGAGATGTTGCCAAAAAATACCTCAACCCTAATCAAAGATTATTACTCGATTATATACCATCAAAAGACAAAGCTCAAAACTAAAATATATTCATTATGAAAAAATCATTAGTTATTCTATCAAGCTTGTTTTTAACTTTAACTATGCAAGCACAAAATACACCTCAGCCAAAAAAAGAGAATCCAGAAACCTTCAAAGAAAATGGATTAGAAATAAAGACTGAAAATAAACACAAAATTGCTCAACCAAAACCAGGACCAGCTCCAACAATAAAAATTGGGAAACCTCAATCGTTCAAATTAGCAAACGGATTAACTGTTTTGGTAGTAGAAAACCACAAACTTCCTAGGGTTTCTTTCAGTTTGAGCATCGATAATTTGCCATACGTAGAAGGTGATAAAAAAGGAGTTGCCGATATGACAAGTGCCATGATTGGTAGCGGAACAACCAAAATTTCAAAAGATGCTTTCAACGAAGAAGTTGACTTTTTAGGTGCAAGCATAAATTTTGGATCAAATGGCGCTACCGCTAATGCCTTGTCAAAATATTCAAAAAGAGTTTTAGAATTAATGGCTGATGGTGCATTAAACCCCAATTTTACTCAAGAAGAATTTGATAAGCAAAAAGAAAAAATGATAGAGTCGTTAAAAACCGAAGAAAAAAGTGTTGCCGCTGTTGCTGCTAGGGTTGGCGATTTCTTGACTTTTGGTAAAGACCATCCGAGTGGAGAATTTTTGAGCGAAGCTACTTTAAAAAATGTAACTTTAGAAGACGTAAAAAAGAATTATGACACTTATTTTGTTCCAGCAAATGCTTACTTGGTAATTGTTGGCGATGTAAATGCAAAAGAAACTCAAAAAACAGTTGAAAAATTATTTGGTAACTGGAAAGCAGAAAAAGCGCCAGAGGTTAGTTATTCTGAACCAAAAGATGTTGCTTACACTCAAATTAATTTTGTGGATATGCCAAACGCGGTGCAATCTGAAGTATCGGTTGGGAATTTGACCGACCTAAAAATGACTGACCCAGATTATTTTGCGGCGATTGTAGCCAACCAAATTTTAGGTGGCGATTTTAACAGCTATATAAACATGAACTTGAGAGAAGCTCACGGCTGGACTTATGGAGCAAGGTCATCGGTTTCGGGAAGCAAATACACTTCAAAATTTGAAGCAACAACCCAAGTTAGAAACATGGTAACTGACAGCACCGTTACCGAAATTTTCAAAGAATTCAAAAGATTGAGAACTGAAAAAGTTACAGACGAAATGTTGGCTAATGTAAAAGCAGGATATGTGGGAAGATTTGTAATGCAAATTGAAAAGCCACAAACAGTAGCAACCTATGCTTTGCGAAAAGAAACACAAAAATTGCCAGCCGATTTTTATGAAAACTATATCAAAAATATCAATGCAGTTACAGCAGATGATATTATGAGAGTTGCCAACAAATATTTTTTAGCAGACAACGCTAGAATTGTAATTGTTGGAAAAGCTACTGATGTTTTACCAAGTTTAGAAAAATTGAAAATACCAATTCTCTATTTTGACAAATTCGGGAATCCTACAGAAAAGCCAGCTATGAAAAAACCGGTTCCAGCGGGAGTTACGGTAAAGACGGTTTTAGATAATTATTTAAAGGCCATTGGTGGAGAAAAAGCAATTGCAAGTGTTAAAACCACAATGCTTGTAGGTTCTGCAAAAATCCCTCAAGCGCCAGCACCAATTTCAATGACACAGAAAAAAGATGCTAAAGGAAAATCATCTATGATTATTGCAATGGCAGGAATGGGCGAATTATCAAAACAAGTTATGACTGAAAAAGGAGGTTACTCTGTTGCTCAAGGTCAAAGAAAAGAAATGACGGCTGAAGAATTTGCAGAAGAAAAAGCTTCATCAGGATTATTTGACGAATTAACATTATTGAAAAAAAATGGTCTAACAGTAGACGGAATTGAGCCTTTCAACGGTAGTGACGCTTATATTGTAAAAGATGGTAAAACAACTTTATATTACGATGTTAAATCTGGTCTAAAAGTTGGCGAGAGCAAAACACTAGAGCAAGGTGACCAAAAAATGACAGTTACAACCAATTATGGTGATTATAGAGAAGTGAAAGGAATTAAATTTCCCTATTTAATTTCTATCAATCAAGGTTTTGAACTTAATTTCATTGTATCTGATGTTAAAATCAATGAAGGAGTTTCTGATGCTGATTTTCAGTAGGTAATTAACTTATATATTTTTAGAAAGACCATTAGCAATAGTGGTCTTTTTTTATTTCTTACTCGAAAGATAAACTCCAATAAGTATTACAAAAGCACCTAAAAATTGAACTGGCGTGAGCATTTCATTATCTAATAATCCCCAAAAAAAAGCAACAACAGGAATCAAATAAGTTACTGATGTAGCAAAAACAGGCGATGATATTTGTATTAATTTATAAAATAGAATATTGGCTATTCCTGTTCCAATTATTCCGAGAACTGCAATAAATAGCATCGCGTGTGTAACTTTTTCATGAAAAATAATGGTAGAAAAATCAGTTAATAATAAAATTAACAATGCCGGAAACAACATTACAAGAAAATTTCCTGTGGTAATGGACAACGGTTTAATTTCTGATAAATATTTTTTTATAAAATTTACATTCAAAGCATAACAAACAGAGGCAATTATGATTAAAATAGTGTAGAAATAATTCTGATTTGGGTGATTTATTGCTCCGTTAAATATTAATAAAATCGTTCCAAGAAAACCTACAGCCACACCGAAAATTTGAGTTCGTTTAAAATCTAGCCCAAAAACAACAGCTCCAAGTATCAATGTATTTAGCGGTGTCAAAGAATTTAATATTGAACTTACCGAGCTATTGATTTGAGTTTGTGCTATTGCAAAAAGATAGGCAGGTATAAACGTGCCAAATAACGAAGTTAAAGCAATATATTTCCATTTACCAGAAGGAATTGCCGTTAGACTTTTGAACCCAATAATCAAAAGAAAAATGGCACAAAAAATAATTCGAAGCGAACCTACTTGAAAAGGACTCAAGGCAATCAATCCCCTTTTTATAAGTATAAAAGAACTTCCCCAAATTAGGGCAAGAGCTACAAGTAATACCCATTTTAATTGTTGTGATTTCATTGCACTGATTATAATTTGTAAATTTTGTAAAAATTTTAAGAATCTGAAACTTTAATTTTCTCTAATTTTGTAATGTGTTACTTAATTAAATAATCGATAAATTAAACAAAATGAATTTCTCCAAATCTTTATTTTTATTAGCAACGGCTTCTACTCTATTCTTAAGCTGTAAAGATACTGCAAGTAAACCGCTTCCTGATAATTTAAAAGCTACTGCAACTGAAACTCAAAAAAAGAATACAGTTGAACAAAAACCATTGACTGCCAACCTAAAAATTGACGGCATGACTTGTGCGATGGGTTGTGCTAAAACTATTGAAAATAAACTTTCAAGAATGGATGGTATTCAAAAAGCCACGGTTGATTTTGACAAAAAAGAAGCTATCGTCAATTTTGATGCTGCAATCCTTTCCTCAAAAGATATTGCCAACGCTGTGCAAGCAACAGCCGATGGAAAGACGTACAAAGTTGTAGCGGTTACAGAAAATTAAAAAAACGCTTTTTACTTTTTATAAAGGAACTCTGTGAGTTCCTTTTTTATTTCCATTTAATAGTTTCTAATAAACGTTGCATATCGTTTTTTACATAACTTTCTGCTGGTAGAATCGAGTCAAAATTGGGTTTTGCGTAAAAATATATCGATCCTGTTACAAAATGTTTAATACTATCTGTAGCATAAAATAAGGAATTAGTAGCGGCATTTCCTGTAACATCATAAAACATTCCATACACTTTTCTTTCTCCATTTATAAAAGGTTGTTCCATGATTGCATCTGCTTTTTGCGTATGCAATTTATAAGTTAAATTTTGTGCATCTCTCAACAAAGAGGCAATATCGTTATTGACTGTTTTATAAGTGAGATAAATAGTAGCTTTCATTTTGGGATATTGAATGGTAAAACCACAATTTTTATCTTCTTTAATAATAACATCGTCATTTATTTCAAATTCAAATGGGCAATTGTTGTTAAAAGTGGCATATCGAGCTTCAGGATAATCCAACCGTAGCTGACTTGCTGGTTTTGGCAATACATCATTCTTACAGCTTATAATGAAGACTGCTAGCGTAAAAAGACCAATTATTTTTTTAATCATTTTAGTTATTCTAAAGTTACTTTGATTTGTTTTATTCTCTTTTTATCAACGGATTCAATGGTGAAAAACAGACTTGTAAAATGTATTTTTTGCCCTTTTTTAGGAAAATTTCCTAAGATTTCTAAAATAAGTCCGGCCAGCGTTTCTGCTTCTCCCTTAGAGTTTTCGAATGCATTTTCATCAACATCTAAAATTCTGTAAAAATCTTTTAAATTAATTTTTCCTTCAAACAAGAAATTCTTGTCATCTATTTGTGAGAAATTTAAATTTTCATCGTCAAATTCATCCGATATATCACCCACAATTTCTTCAATTACATCTTCCAGCGAAACCAATCCCGATGTGCCACCATACTCATCAACTACTATGGCCAAATGACTTTTTAAACTCTGAAAGTCTTTTAATAAATCGTCCAGTTTTTTATTTTCGGGAACAAAAAAAGGTTCGCGCATTAATTTATTCCAATCAAACTCCTTTTTATGAATATGTGGAATTAAATCCTTAACAAATAAAACGCCTTCAATTTGATCGATATTTTCGCGATAAACCGGAATTCTCGAATAACCTTTATCAACAATTTTGGTATATATTTCGGCAAAAGTTTCTTCAATTTCTATTGCAAATATATCAATTCTAGGACTCATAACTTGTTTTGTATCGGTGTTCCCAAAAGACACAATCCCTTCGAGAATTTTTTGTTCATCTGATGTTGTATCATCAGAAGAGGTCAACTCGAGCGCTTGAGATAATTGATCAACGGAAATATTCGTTTTTTGTTTTGCAAGCTTTTCGTGAAGATAAACCGTTACAACCCGCAGCGGAAGACTTATCGGTGATAGTATTTTATCGAGAAATGAAATGGGAACTGCAATAAACTTTGAAAACTTTACATTATTCCGACTGGCATACACTTTTGGTAAAACTTCGCCAAATAATAAAATCAAAAAAGTAATTAGGATTACTTCTATAATAAATTTGAACAATGGCGAATCAACAGCTTCAAAAAGTGCATTCCCCACAAAGGAAAAAATGATAACTACACCAATATGGCTGAAGTTATTGGCAACTAAAATGGTTGCTAGTAATTTTTTTGGCCGAGAAAGTAAATTGGTGATTAAGTTTGCTTTCGCCAAATCTTGCTGAGTTAACATATTTATATCTTTTGGTGAAAGCGAAAAAAGAGCAATTTCGGCAGCCGAAACCATAGCCGAACAAAATAACAAGAAAACAATCGCAATGATTCCAAAAAGTAAATTGGTATCAATTGAAGCAAGAAAAGTAAAACTGGGCTCAGAGTCCAATAGAAAAAAATTAGTTATACAAAATTAAAACGGCAAGTCATTTTCTAGATTAGAAGTGTTGGGCATTTCTGAATTAGGAGCTTTATTCTCATAGTTAGGAGTTTGCTTTGCTCCGTCCATCTCTTTTTTGGTAGTCAAAAAAGTGAATTCTGTCACTTGAATTTCGGTAGTATATTTTGTAGTTCCGTCTTCTGCTTGCCATTGACGTGATTTTATTCTGCCTTCTACAAATATTTTATCGCCTTTTGACAAATATTTTTCGCAAATTTCTGCCGCTTTATTTCTCACCACAAGATTATGCCACTCAGTAGAGGTAATTTTCTCGTTAGTTTGCTTGTTAATATATACTTCATTGGTAGCCAATGGAAAACGACCAATACAATTTCCTCCTTCAAAATAATGCATTTTTACATCATCACCAAGATGACCTATTAACATTACCTTATTTAATGTGCCGCTCATTATTTTATAAATTTACTTAAATCAAATTTACTACTTTTTTTGCAACGTAAAACTATTGGCTACTAATAAAATTATGAATTACAATCGGAAAAGGCATTTTTTCTATTGATTTCCAGTTTATTCCGTTTTGTATCTTACCTTCTACTTTTACTTTCCAAAATTTTATATTTAAATGCTGGTGCGAAAGTTTATGAACAATACTCTCAGAATTATATAAATGAATAGCTGTGATTTTATTTGAAACAAAATCTTGCTTTTGAATTGAACTAATGATATTCTCATCTGCTATAGCACTTTCAGTTTCTAGCAGCGGAAATTCATATAAATTTTGCCAAATTCCTTTCTGAGTGCGCTTTGTAATTATGGAATCATCATTTTCATCCAAAAAAACCAAATAATTAAAAAAACGGCTGGTCACTTTCGTCTTTTTTAATTTTACTGGTAGTAGTCCTACCTTTTTATTTTGCAAAGCCAAACAACTATCATTAAAAATACAAATATTGCAATCAGGATTTTTAGGCACACATTGCAAAGCACCAAATTCCATGATTGCTTGATTAAATAGATTAGCTTGTCCAATTGGCAACAATTGCTGTGCTATTTGTGTAAACTCTTTTTTTGCCGATGCTGAAGCAATATCGGTATCGATATCAAAATAACGTGCCAAAACTCGAAACACATTTCCGTCTACCACGGGAACATTTTCATTGTAGGCAAACGAAGCAATTGCAGCAGCAGTATATTCGCCAATACCTTTTAGTTGCAATAAATCTTTCGATGTTTTAGGAAATTCACCGTTAAATTCATAAGCAATATGCTTAGCGGTTTGGTGTAAATTTCGAGCACGCGAATAATAACCTAAACCTTGCCATAACTTTAAAACTTGTTCTTCGTGAGCGTTGGCTAGGTCAAAAACAGTGGGAAATGCTTTGGTAAAACTTAAAAAATAAGGCAATCCTTGTGCAACTCTTGTTTGCTGCAACATTATTTCAGATAACCAAATAAAATAAGGATTTGTTTGATTGCGCCATGGTAAATCGCGTTTGTTTTGTAAATACCAATGAATTAATGTATTGGAGAATTTCATAACTGAATTTAGGTTTGTAAAAATAAATGTTTATGTGATTAAATTTTAATAGATTATGCTTGAAATATTGTTTTTTTAATTCATATATTTGCAACTTCAAAAAAATTACATAACATTTATAAATACGAAAGAAAATGACGAAAGCAGATATCGTAGCAAAGATTTCAGAAAAATTAGGTCTTGAAAAAGGAGATGTTCAAGCAACAGTTGAAGCGTTTATGGAAGAAGTGAAAGCTTCATTAGAAACAGGAGATAATGTTTATTTAAGAGGTTTTGGTAGTTTTATTATTAAAACAAGAGCTGAAAAAACAGGAAGAAATATTTCTAAAAATACAACAATTAAAATTCCTGCACATAATATTCCAGCATTTAAGCCTGCCAAAGTATTTGTTGAGGCAATAAAAACGAATACAGAAGTAGCGATATAAACTTATTTATTAATAACAAAAACACCAACCTATGCCAAGTGGTAAAAAAAGAAAGAGACATAAGGTAGCGACGCACAAACGTAAAAAAAGAGCAAGAGCTAACCGTCACAAGAAGAAAAAGTAGTTCTTAACTACTTTTTCTTGTTTTTAAAAAATCGTTCATTGAAATTGAAGTTTAGTAAAAAGTATTCAGTCGCAGTTGGCAATATGCTTACTGAAAACTGCTACTGCCAACTAAAATTCGCCGGGTAATAACATACCTGTTTAAAATGTTTAATCCATCTGTATATAAAGTTGGAAGCTTGAAGCTGGTAGTTGGAAGATTTAGTTCTTTCATCTACCATCTGACATCCGACATCTGACATTACAGATAAAAATTTACAACATGAATAAAGAATTAATCATCCGTAGTGGTGAAGATGCTGTAGATTTTGCCTTATTAAAAGATGGAAAACTAATTGAATTGCATAAACAAGAAGAAAAAAGCAACTTTCAGGTTGGCGATATTTTTATTGCTAAAATCAGAAAACCAGTTGCTGGATTGAACGCTGCTTTTGTAAATGTAGGCTACGAAAAAGATGCCTTTTTACATTATCACGATTTAGGTCCAAACTTAGCTTCTTATATGAAATTCATAAAACTTGTAAGCGCAGGTAAATTAAAAGATTTCTCCCTAAAAAACTTCCAGTTTGAAAAAGAGATTGATAAAGACGGTTCTATATCAGATATTCTGACAGCCAATCAATCAGTATTAGTTCAAGTGGTGAAAGAACCTATTTCCACTAAAGGTCCAAGAATAAGCACTGAGCTTTCATTCGCAGGACGATTTGTGGTTTTAGTTCCATTTTCGGACAGGGTTTCTATTTCTCAAAAAATAGAGTCTAAAGAAGAAAAAGATCGCTTAAAAAAACTAATGCAATCTATCAAACCAAGGGGTTTTGGTGTTATTGTGAGAACAGTAGCCGAAGGCAAAAACATAGCCGAATTAGAAAAAGATTTGCAAAACCTTTTATCAAGGTGGCTTGCAATGAGTAAAAAATTACCAACCGCTCATCATCCGTCCAAAATATTGGGAGAGATGAATAAAGCATCTTCCATTTTGAGAGATGTTTTTAATGATACATTCACCAGTATTCAAGTAGATGATGCCGAGTTGTACCAAGAAACAAAGGACTATTTAGCCGAAATAGCTCCTGAGAAACAGAAAATTGTTAGGTTTTATCAGTCGAAAGACACGCCATTGTTTGAGAAATATCATATCGAACGACAAATAAAAACCTCGTTTGGTCGAACAGTTTCGATGAGTAAAGGTGCTTATTTGATTATTGAACACACCGAAGCTTTACACGTTATAGACGTAAATAGCGGAAATCGTTCAAATAAAGCCAATAATCAGGAAGACACAGCAATGGAAGTAAATATGATTGCTGCTGCCGAAATAGCCAGACAATTGCGTCTGAGAGATATGGGTGGTATTATTGTAGTTGATTTTATTGATTTGCAAAATCCTGATAATCGACAAACGTTGTTCAACTTTTTAAGAGAAGAGATGAGCGATGATAAAGCTAAACACAAGATTTTACCGCCTAGTAAATTTGGATTAGTTCAAATTACAAGGCAAAGGGTAAGACCAGAAGTAAATATTGAAACAAGGGAAGAAAATCCAAACAATTTGGCAGGTGATGTTGATGCACCTATCCAAATTATCGATAAGATTGCTTTTTCTCTTGAAAAAATTATTAAAGACCACAAAAAAGTGAAACTGAATGTTCACCCTTTTGTGGCAGCATACCTTAAAAAAGGTTTTCCATCATTACGCTCAAAATGGTTTTTTGAGCATAAAAAATGGGTGAAAATCATACCTCGTGACGCTTACACGTATCTTGAATATCGTTTCTTTGATGAAGAAGGAACGGAAATTAAGGAATAATTCCAAAATAAATATGGAATGACAAAGGACCGCTTTTCGAAAGATTAGCGGTTTTTTTATTTGGAGAGATCTGCAGCTAACCGTTGCAAGCTTGCTTTATAAGTACTGTTTTTATAAACAAAATCAGCTTCTTTGGTCGCTAGCTCTTGTTATTAAAAATTAGCATTTATCTTCACGAGGATTTACACTTCTATTTGGGCTGTTGCTAGCTATAAATCAGTCCGTTATGCCTTTTTTAAAAAGCAAAAATCATTCTCTAACAATCTCAATTTTTCTTGAAATTTCATTTCCCTGTTCATCTACAACTGTTATTCGATGTACACCAGTTTTAGCTTCAACAGGTAGATCGTGAAATGTTTTTGTTGTTCCTTTGTATGTACTATCTAGATACCAAAACAATTTAGTCTCTCTATTAGTATGCGCCACTTTTATTATTACGGGCTGAATTTTACTTTCAAAATCTCTAGTCAAGTAAACTTTACTATTCTTTTTTGGATAAATAAAATCCATTACTAGTTGATTTCCATCTTGACAATCCGCCCGAAAAGGTGGCAAAGGTTGATAATCCGCATGACCATTTTTGTAATACCATTCCATAACTGGTGGCAAAACAAACCATGTTTTTGAAACTATATTTTCTATCAATTCACAATTGCTGTTTACTCTAAACTGTTGCGAACTATCAAGATGGATTATTTTATGATATGGACAAAGCTGAGTTTTCTTTTTACTTTTCGGTATCAATTGTGATACTTTTGGACAATCTTCTTTAGCCAAATGACCACTGTGTTGACAAACTTCGGCGGTTTCTAAATCGTTCATTGGTTTAGTAAACCATCGGCTTTTTGGCAGAGCACTAAAAATGTCAAACAAAATCGGCGCTGCACTATCAACTCCTGTTAACGCAGCTCTCCCTTCTCCAGAGGCATTTCCAACCCAAATACCAACAACATAGCGAGAATTTGTTCCAATTGCCCATGCATCGCGATTTCCAAAACTGGTTCCGGTTTTCCATGCAATTTCTAGAGATGAATCATAAAACTTCCAAGCTTCGTCCCCTTCTGGGCGATTGACTTCTTTCATGGCTTCATACGTCAGATAAATGGAACCTGCGCCTAAACTATTTTTTTGTTGGGATTCAGTTCCAAAATCGCGCGGCATATCAGCGTTATAATTCAGTTCACAAAATTCACCTGAACGATACTTGCCACGAGAACGAGTGTAATGATTTACCGTAGCCGAAAGATTGGCATACGTTCGACACAAATCCCAAAGATTACTTTCTGCTCCACCCAAAATCAATGATAAACCATAATGATCAGGATGTTGATTAATATTTTTTAATTTAAATTTTATCAATGTTTCATAAAAATTAGCTACACCGTGTTGCTGTAACATCAATACCGCTGGAATATTTAATGAACGTGACAACGCACGCTGTGCTGGAACGGCACCATCAAACGTTTGATTGAAATTTTGAGGCGAATATCCCGAGATTTGGGTTGGAATATCGGCAACTAAAGTTGTTGGCAAAAGCTCGCCGTTATCGAGCATATCGGCAAAAAGCAATGGCTTTAAAATACTTCCTGTACTTCTTGGTGACGTGATTATATCAACATCTTTATCATGGTCGCTGTTGGTTGGTGAATTCCCTACATAACCAACAATATTTCGAGTTTTAACATCAATAACTAAAATTGCAAGATTATGAACTTCATTTTGCTTGTACTGATTATAATAGTATTCCCCTAGTTGATTTATTCTGTTTTGAAGGGAAACATCAATGGTTGTTCGAATTCGCTTTCCTTCATTGGTTTTAGCGATTTGTTGTAATAAATGAGGTGCAATTTGCGGCACATTATATGGTTTTTGAGGCAACGGTTCTTGAATGGATAGCTCATAGGTCAATTTATCCATCAAATTGTTTTGGTACAATTTAAGCAACAAAGCATTACGTTTTTTACGCAGTTTTTCTTGATTTTTTCCCGGATAAATTAAACTCGGTGCATTGGGCAAAACCGCCAAAGTTGCACTTTCTGCCCAAGATAATTGATGTGATTGCACACCAAAATAACGCCAAGCTGCCATTTCTAAACCTACAACATTTCCACCAAAAGGTGCGTGAGCTGCATATAAATCTATTATTTCGGATTTGGAATGGCGAAATTCCAATCGGGTTGAAAGGATAATTTCGAGGATTTTTTCAAAATAGGTTCGTTTACTTTTTCGTGACATTCGAATGACTTGCTGAGAAATTGTACTTCCGCCACGAACTACTTTGCCAGCTTTTCGATTTTGTTGAAATGCTTTGAACATCGCCACGGGATTGAACCCAAAATGCTGATAAAAATGTTCGTCTTCATAGTAAACCAAACATTTTTTGAACTTATCTGGAACGCTATCGTTGGCAGGAAATCGCCATTGTCCATCACGAGCAATTTTGGCAGCCAATAATTCACCATCACTACTTTCAATAACAGTTGCATAAGGTTCGTTGAAAAGTGTTTGCGGCAATGAAAAGTAATAAACTACAAGAAGAATAAATGTTATTGTCGATTTCTTCGGGTTGTTTTTAACCCAAGTAGAAATTTTAGCAAAAAGCTTTTTCAAACTATTTATTATATCTGAAACAAAAGTCATTTACTTTTAATTAGTCTATTCCTTTTATAGAAAAAATTATACATCAAAAATATCTATCACGTTTATAAAACCTTCATAACGGATACTATTTTCATTGTGAAAATGAACGAAATTATCTTTCCCTCCAAAAAGTTCTAAAATATAATTTCTTTCAAGACTAGTCTGTTTTTCTGATAAAAATGAATTGTATGAAGAATGTCTGTAAGTTGTAAAATCGTTTGTAAAATTATGTTTCAATGGATTTAAATGAATATAAACTATTAACTGTCGCAAATAATCTTCGTCTTCAACCCTATTTCTTTGTGGATGTTCCTGAAAAAGACTACCAAATCTATCATAAGCTTTATTGACACTTTTTGTATAAGTATTAAACAAATTGGAAAACGGTAAATGAACTTTGTCCTTATATTTTTCAGGCAATTCGTGATTTTCTCTAATCTTTAAAGCCAAATGAAAATGATTTTTTAGCAAACAATAAGCATAAATCTCAGAAATAGGCAAAAGATATTTTTTTACTAACTGAAGAAAATAACTGTAATTTCTTTCTTCTATAAATATATCTTCTTTGTTATTTCCTCTATTATAAAAATGATAAATTCCACCTGGTTCTAACACATCTTTTTTCATACTATTTTTTGCCTTAATTATTCCTAACAGGTCTTTTTCGACCTGTTAGGTTTTAATTTTAAGATTATCATAACCTTCTTTTTATACCTAACAGGTTTTGAAAACCTGTTAGGAAATTTATTTCACTATTTCAACCCATTTTCCGGCGGTTCGAGCAATGAAACTATGGTCATACATGGCTTCGCATTGCAATCCTGGCAAATAATATTTACCTAGATAGGAAGCGTTCAAAACCATTCTGAAACGTCGGGTTTCATTGGCTTTTAAGCTAAAATAATAATTGGCTCTGTCGTCGCGAATATCGATGTAATCGGCGTTGTTTTCGGCGGCGTTGCCAAAATCGGTGTAACGCGTGTTGACGATTTCAAATCCGGACGGAACGATTTGTGTCAATGCTATATTTTCGACAAATTCGTTCTTTTGGTTGGTTAAAACCACTTCGGCAATGCATTCGGTTCCTTGGGTAATTTTGGACAAATCGATGGTTTTTCCTTTTCGGTCTTTGAACTGAATGGAAGCAGACAAATTATTTGACATTGGCTGTTCGTTTCCAACAGGAAGAATTCCGCTGTTGATAATTCGGATGAATAATGTGTTGTTTTTGTTGTTCTTCAAAATAACACCATTATTTCCTGTTTTGACAGAAAGATTTCGCTGAACGATGGCTTTGGTCGTGTTGATGTTTTGCACATTTTTACCATCAGTCAGTTGAACGGTTACACCTTTTCCACCATTGATTTTTGCAAATTTTGACATAGCATATAATCCATAAGCTGTAGTTTGTGTACTCATCCACGTAGCAGAAGACAGATTTTTTGCCAATTTGGTTGCCATTTCAAAAGCCTTTTGTTTTTGTCCTAAAAGCAACAATGTTTCCAATGCCATGGCACGGTTTCTTTCGGCGGAACCATACCAATAATAATAGGTTTCGGTATTTTCATCAATAATTGATTTTGACAACAATGCTAATCCAGCTTGGTTTTGTTTTACCAAAGCATACGCCGCTGCGAGACGAAGCTTGCTTTCATTGGAAATTCCGGCAGTTTCGCGCAAACGGTTCATCGAAGCCAAATCGGGCGAACTTGCCAAAGCTAAAGTATAAAGACGATAGGCTTGTGCTTCATCATTTCTATATTGACTTTCAAATCGCCATTGTTTTGCCATTTTTTGTTGATAGGAAATCCATTTGCTTTTGAAATTTACTGGTAGAACATATCCTTTTTTCTCTGCTTCAATCAGGAAATGTCCGGCATAACTTGTTCCCCAATCATCGGCCGTTGTATTCCCTTGCCAATAGGAGAAACCTCCGTTTGGCAACTGGAAATTTCCTAATTTTTGAATTCCGGCAGTGACATTTTTCTGGATATTTTGTTTTTTGGTGGCATCCAAATCTAAAACATCATTCAAATACAACTGCGGAAATACTGATGATGTAGTTTGCTCCACACAACCATGTGGATATTGAATTAAATAATTCAAACGACGACCAAAATCGATAGTCGGCATGGATGAAATTTCGATAATCGCTTTGTTGCTTCTGGCTACGCCAAATGTTTTCCAATTAAGCGATTTTGTTTCGTTGGCTTTCAACACATAATCTGAAAATGCGTTGGTTACCGGATTTGGATTGGTCACATCAACCTCAACTTCATAGACTGATTTTTCTTTCCCCGAAGTAGCTATAATTCGAATTTTTTCAATTCCGGTTACTTGTCCAACTTCCAAATTGAAATACGTCATTTTCTCATCAGGTTGCGCAAAAGAAACTATTTGACTTGCGTTTCCTAAGACTTTTACTAACCCATTAGTTTTTACTTGAACGGATACATTTTTAATGTTTTTTTCTGTAGCAAATAGTGTTACTGGCAGAGTTACTTTTTCCGACGGAGATATTTTTCGCGGAAGCGAAGCCAATAGCATCAACGGACTTTTTACTGTAGTTGTTTTTTCAGCACTTCCATAAGCAGCTTCTTCGGCATTGGCAGCCACAACCATTGTTCGAACAGAACCGATATATTTTGGTATCTTAATTTGATGTGACTTTGTTTGTCCTTTTTCTAATTTAAATGGTCCAAGATAAATTACTACCGGTTTGAAACGATTCGCTTTTTTGGCTTTTCCACCACCTAAACTGGCATCACCACCAATACTGAAAACCTGATTTACTTTTCCGCCATAAGCTCCGATTACATCATCATAAATATCCCAAGTTCTCACTCCAAGTGCTTCACGTTTATAAAAATCAGTCCAAGCATTTGGTGTTTTAAAACGAGTTAAATCAAGTAATCCATCATCCACAACAGCAATCGTATAGGTCATTGGTTTTCCGTTTTTCTCGCTTACTTTGATGGTAGTTTTTTGTTCCGGTCGTACGACATCAGGCATAACTAATTTAGGTTCTAAAACCGTATTTTTATTAATCACCTCCAATGAAACAATGCCATACATTCTGATTGGTGCATCATTTTTAGTCGAAGCATGAGGTTGCAACAAGGTTACATTTACATAAACATTTGGTGCCATATCACCCGTAATTGGTAAATCAACTAAAGTTTCGGTTTTTTTAGTTTTAGTCCAAATGGTTTTCAGCACTTTAGTTCCGTTTTCAATTGAAATTAAAGCTCTTCCGCCTTCACTTGATGGGAAGAAAATTTTTGCGGTTTCGCCTACATTGTATTTTTCTTTATCTGTTGAAAAACGAAGCATTGTCGCTTCCTGACCGTTTGTATTTCGAGATTTTGCCGACCAATATGGATAATCTAGAAAAACTGTTTGTGCCGCAGCATGTCCATCCATTGGATCATAAACTCTAATCATATATCTTCCCCAATCATCATCAGGAACAGAAAATTGAATATGGGCTTTACCCAAAGCATTAGTATTTACACGGTAAAATTTATAAGTTGTAGTTGAATTTGAAGTATTATAATTCGACAAATTATCATTGGACGAATCCCACCACCAACGCGATTCCATTCGGTAAACGCTCACTTCAAGATTGCGAACCGATTTTGGTTTTCCATTTTCAGAAAGGGTAACAATATCAAATTTGTTTGTTCTTCCAGTTTCTAATAAGCCGTATTTATTTGGTTCTGGTGATTTAACTCCAACATATGTTTGATATGGCGAATAAGATGCCGAGGCTACATCGGTACTGAAATCACCTCCATTTTCATATACTTTTGTAATGAACGCAGCGCGCAACATTCCTGGTGCTTGACCTTGTAAAGTTGGATTGATATTAACTTTTGCTTTTCCATTTTCATCTACTTTACCCGAGAAAATGTTAAACTCTTCGGTATAAAAACTTCGCGTTGGATCATCAAAAACGTATTTATCAAATCCTTTGAAAGTAGTTACTTGCTGAGAAAATTTTGCCTGAACATCAAGCTTTAAATTTTTAGCAACGGCACCGTGTAACCACAATACTTGAATATTATTGATGTTAGTTTTGGATGCTGATAAAATCGGTTCGTTGAAACTGTTCTTAATTTTTAATCGATTGGGTTTAATGGTTTCAATCTTGATGCTTTTGTAAAATTTGGCGCCACCAACACTAACCATCGCTTCCCAATTTCCGGTTAATGCCGAAGATTGCGTAGGAACGATAAATTTGTAATGATTTACTTCATTTCCAGTTTGTACCGTTTGAAATTGTGTTTTTCCGTTGGGATCATTCAATCGAAATTTGATTGGATGATTTTTGGGTAATGGATTGGCTTTGTCATTCAAAATAAAAGAAACAAAAAGCGTATCGCCTGGACGCCAAACACCTCTTTCACCATAAATGTAACCTTTCAAACCTTTTTCGAGCGTTGCTCCAGAAACATCAAAATTACTTACTGATAATGAAAGGTTGTCGTCCAATTTTACATAAGTCGAACTTTTTCCATCCGTAACAATAGCAAAATAAGCGTATTTGTTTAACGAAAAATTTGCCATTCCATCGCCATCTGTTTTAGAATCGGCTATTTTTTGTTGTTGAAAATTATACAATTCAACCGTTGCTCCAGAAACTGGCTCGGTATCCACAATATTACTAACGGCAACCGCTATCGATTTATCATTGCCGCGTTTTACAATCACACCTAAATCGGAAGCTAAAATATTAGTTCCTATTTTGGTATTGTAGAAATAATATCCAGAACACGGATCTTGACTTTCGCGCCATTCATAATCTTGCTCATAGTAGTAATCATAGCCATTGTTACTATAATTCACATCGTCTTCATTAACTTCTTCTTCGTTTTCTTCATAAGCATCTTCATCTATCATGGCACTGCATTTGTACAACGAGTATTTTTTCTTATAGGAGAATTCTACTCGATAAATTGCTCCGGGTTCGGGTGTTACAAATTTTGCAATGTCCAAAGCATAGACATTCCATTTAGAATAGTCAATCAGATTATTTTGCTTGAGTTCAATCGTTCCTTTGGCAATAGGTTGACTTACTTGACGAAGATTTCTTGTCCCGTTCAATTCGTTATCTTGAAGAAATTGCAGAATATTATTCTTATAGATTTTATAGATTTTGACATCAACCGCATTCAAATTTGCCGCTTCAAAATTAATTTTCAAATTATTGGAACTTGGCAAAATTGTACCGCTTTTCAATAGTTTTACACCCGGTTTTATTTGCTCGAATGTTAGTTTTTCTGAATAATTGGCTTTCATTTTAAAACCGTCAAAACTTTCAATTCCTTGAAAAATTTCGACCAACTTAATTCCTGAAAAACCAGTTTCATTCGTTTCATTTATTTCCTGAACTTCTTCAACATATTCTTCTTCATAAGCAACGGCTGCAGTATCAATAGCAGCTGAAACGGTATCGGTAACAATCGCGGTTTCGCCTTTATCTACTTTGGATGTTGGTTTTTTATCAAAAAACACTTTGAGAACATTTCCCATTGTAGCAAATTTCAAATTATCGGTGTTTTCAATCGCTACCAATCCACTAAAATCCTGATCTTTCTTCAACGGATCAGAAAAATTAATTAAAATCGACTGATTGTTTACATCGCCAATTTTTATATCCAAAACTTTAAACTGATTTTTACCCGGAATAAGTACTGATGCCTTTCCGCTTTGTTCAATATCTACTTTATCGCCATCCCATTCTAGCTCAATATTAGTATCATTTGTTGATCGTTGAATACTGTCAACCATAAACTTGAATTCAGTTGGTGTACTTGTGGCTTTATCAAATTTAATTTTCAAATCTTTGCCGTCTTGTTTTGCTTCGATTATTTTTTGAGCATCTTCAAAGCTAAGATTATCCGCTGTTTTAAGTGTTCCATTCAAGTAATAAAAATCCTTATTATACGATTGCAAATCTTGAGTAGAAACAATAAAATCCTGCTTAATTGTTCGCAAAGAAAATTTAAAATCTTCCAATTCCTTTGGAACTGCATTCAACTTGGACAAGTGTAATGTAATTTGATACAACGTATTTTGTTCCAATTTTTCATTTGGCAAAAAAGCAATAGTATTATTGGATAAAGCAACTACTTTTCCTTTTACACTTGGCGAAATATCAAATATATTTGGATCCAATTCTTGATTAGGTTTCCAATCACTTTTGCTGAAAGCCAGTTGTACTCTGACATCCGAATTGACCGAGACATAACCCGATGAAAAACCCGTGATGTAATCTTTAAAAAGTGAAAAATCAGAGTCGAAATCGGCTATCGATTTTTTAGAACAGGAATGCAATAGAAAAATTGCAAAAAGCAAACCGATAATCTTTTTAGTTTTCATAGTCGGATAAAGGAATTATTTGTTAGAACTTGTTACTTGAAAGTATAAAACTCCAATTAACATCATAACGTTAAAACTATGAAAAAAAGTACTTGACAAGGATAGAATGTTCAGAATCTTTTTCTGTGAAAATTATTTTCTTCTTTGTGCAAAAAAACGAGTCATCAATTCCGATGATTCTTTGGCTAAAATACCAAATCTTACTTCAGTTTTTGGATGTAATTGAGTTCCTAAAGTCATAAAACCACGTTGTTCATCGCGTGCGCCAAAAACAATTTTTGAAATTTGGCTCCAATATAAAGCTCCAGCACACATTTGGCATGGTTCGAGCGTAACATAGAGCGTGCAACCTTTTAAATATTTTCCACCAATAAAATTGGCTGCCGAAGTAATGGCTTGCATTTCGGCATGAGCAGTTACGTCGTTAAGCATTTCGGTCAAATTATGACTTCTCGCAATAACTTTATTGTCAATTACAATTACTGCACCAACAGGAATTTCCCCTTTTTCAAAAGCAGTTTCAGCTTCTTGCAAAGCTTTTTTCATAAAATATTCGTCGGTAAAAGGGTTTTCCATAAAACAAAAATACAATTTCAATTCGTACATTTGTTCTATGTCAAAAAAATTGCTCGAACATATCACCAGCCCAACTGATTTACGAAAATTATCCCTTTTGGAATTGCCTCAATTGGCTAAGGAATTGCGCGATTTTATAATCGATATTGTTTCTGTAAAAGAAGGTCATCTTGGCGCAAGTCTTGGTGTTATTGAACTTACAATTGCTTTGCATTATGTTTTTGATACGCCAAATGATTTATTAGTTTGGGATGTTGGACATCAAGCATATGGCCATAAAATTTTAACCGAACGAAGAACCAAATTTGATACCAATCGGCAACTTGGCGGCATTTCGGGTTTTCCAAAACGAAGTGAAAGTGTGTATGATACTTTCGGTGTTGGACATTCTTCCACTTCTATTTCTGCAGCTTTAGGAATGGCAATTGCTTCGCAACTGAAAGGTGAAAAAAAACATCACATTGCCGTGATTGGCGATGCGTCAATTGCAAGCGGAATGGCTTTTGAAGGTTTAAATCACGCTGGAGTTACAGATGCTAATTTATTGGTGATTTTGAACGATAATGCTATCGGAATTGATCCAAGCGTTGGTGCGTTGAAACACTATTTGACTTCGGTTAAAGAAGGGAAAAACCCGAAGCAAAACAACATGATTAAGTCTTTGAATTTCGATTATTCTGGTCCGATTGACGGGCATGATTTGCCGCTTTTAATTCAAGAATTAGAGCGATTAAAAAAAGTAAATGGCCCTAAGTTTTTACACATTATTACGACTAAAGGGAAAGGTTTACAACAAGCTGAAGAAGACCAAGTAAAATATCATGCGCCAGGAAAATTTGATGCTGCAACGGGAGAAATTCAAAAGAAATCAGAAGAGGATTTACCACTTAAATTCCAAGATGTTTTTGGGTTAACACTAGTAGAATTAGCAAAAAATAATCCTAAAATCATTGGAATCACACCAGCCATGCCCAGTGGAAGTTCGATGAAGTTTATGATGGAAACTTTTCCTGAACGTGCATTTGATGTAGGGATTGCAGAACAACACGCCGTGACACTTGCTGCTGGAATGGCTACACAAGGTATGGTCGTTTTTTGTAACATCTACAGCACATTCATGCAACGAGCCTATGACCAAATCATTCATGATGTAGCTTTGCAAAATTTGCCTGTTATATTTTGTTTGGATAGAGCAGGTTTAGTAGGCGAAGATGGCGCAACGCATCATGGCGTTTTTGATTTAGCATATATGCGTTGTATTCCTAATATGATTATTTATGCTCCAAAAGACGAAGTAGAGCTGCAAAACATCATGTTTACCGCTTCTTTAGGATTGAAACATCCTATTGCTATTAGATATCCAAGAGGAAGAGGATTTTTGAAAGATTTCAGATTTCAGATTTCAGATTTCAAATTTGAAAAAATCGAAATTGGCAAAGCTAAAAAATTAAAAAAAGGCAAAAAAATAGCCGTTTTGTCTACCGGAACTATCGCGCATAATGTCACTACAGCACTTGCCGAATTAGACAATCCTAACGAAATAGCGCACTATCATTTTGGGTTTGTAAAGCCGTTGGATGAAAAAAAGTTACACAAGATATGTGATAAATTCTTAACCGTAATCACCGTTGAAGATGGCGTGACGACAGGTGGTTTTGGGAGTGCTATTCTTGAATTTGCTGCCAAAAATGATTATGTCAACGAAGTTTTTTTATGTGGCATTCCTGATTATTTTATTGAACATGGCACTATTGATGAATTACAACAATTTTGCAACATTGATGTTGATGGTTTAAAATCGTTGTTTTCTAGCTTGCTTGAGGAAGAGTAAGTATAAATTTTATTGCGGTTTAGTCTTTGTATATTATTATGCCAAAAGAAGCGGTTGGACAGTTTTTGTATACGACATCTTCTTTTACCTTATCTTTAAACCTTTCCATATTTTTCCACGGATAAAAAGAAAAAACGTCCTGTTGGAATGTGTCGCAGTTTTCCGAAACGTCGTTCAATTCAATGTAGCCATTTTGGAAGTCCACGCTTTTGAACGTGCTGTTTTCTTCGTTTAAAACACCAAACCATTCTATGCCCACAAAAGCACCTTTAGCTGGAAATTCTATATTATAACGTGAAACATCGTGATCAATTAGTTTTCTGCTCTTACCGTCCAAAATTACAATTATTTCCTGCTGCAATAGTTCCTTTCCAGGCGTATTTGTAATTGTATCTTTTTCAAATAAATGCAATTTGAAACCCACTTTTGTAGGATAGAGATTTCCTATTCTCAATAAGAAAGAGTGAATAATTTTAGGCTCGTTTAAAGGATTATCTACAAAAGTGCAAATTTTTCGCCCCTTGCTCGCGCTTAAATGTGATTTTCGTTTGCTTTTTGAATAGCCTAAAGTAGTGAACTCTTCTTTTTTACTTGCTTTAATTATAACCTCTTTAAGCGGATACACTGTTGGTGTGAGCAACAGTGTATCAGTACTTAAGTTGTTTTTTAAAACTTCAAGATTTTCATATCCTAAACTTGTCACTTTGATTTTATTAAATAAAATGTCTTTCGGTATATTTATTTTACCATTATCAGAGCAGTATCCGCCATGCACAAATGCACTATCAAGAAATAAAAAATAGTTTGCAAAAGGGATGATATCTTTTTTTTGCACATCTTTAACAAATAAACTTTGTGAATTTACAAGTAAAAAGTTGAGAAAAAATGATAAAATAAAAATAGATTTTTTACGCATTGAATTTAATTTAGTAACATATTAACACGGAACTTCATTGTATTGAACAACATTTTTAACCCTAAAATATAATGAGTTCGTACCACTGTTTGAAAACCTTCATCACATCCGCCAACAGGTGTCCAGGCTGTCCAACCCCAAAACCTTCTTCTCTCTGAGCTTCCTGCGGCAATCTCCGCGTTGTAACCTTCAAATAGTTTAATAAAATCGAACCCATTACTACTTGCCCATTCTTGCAAAAGGTCAATATTTTCTTTTACTAAGGTTTCATTGATTGCGACATTATAAGCAAACAATTTTAAATCGTCTCTATCGACATCTACGAAATACAAAAATTCATCAGTTTCTTTATCTGTAACAATATATCCTCTAGCTCTCTCATCAACGCCTACAAAGATTTCTGAAAGCTTAACACTCTCAAATTCCACAGTTCGCGCATCTGCTAAACTATTTGAATTACTAAGTTTTGTTTCAACCGTTTTACCAATACGGAAATCGGTTTTATAAAATGATTTTAAATAAGCTGCAACTTTAGCATTACTGCCCACATTTTGACTTTCCTCTTATTTACTGCAGCTAATTAAAAATAAAGAAACGGATAAAAATAAGACTACGGATTTTAAAAAACATTTTTTCGTAAAAAAAATTTAAACTAATGATTTCAAACTTACAATTAAATTTAAAATAATGACAAATATGTAATTATCTTTTTCACTTGCAATAATCACAACTTGGAATCATGCCAAAACAAATTCAAAACATAACTTTAACCAAAGCAATAGTTAGTTGTATCAAAGAAATAAGAAAATCAAAAAAAATAACTCTTGAAGTTTTTTATTTTGATACTGGCATTCATTTAGCAAGAATAGAACAAGGAAATCAAAATATTTCAGTAGCTACGCTGGCTAAAATTTGTGACTATTTACAAATTTCTCTAAGTGATTTTTTTCTAATGGTTGAGAAAAAGAGATAATTACTATTTTCCGCATCATAGACTATATTTTAATGTTTATTTATGTTTCACTATTTTATTTTTGTTTTAAAAAACCGATTTTTGTCGCGCATAATCGAGGTTTATTCATGAAATACTTAAATTTTAGTTTGTTTTTTATCTTTTTTACAACAACTTGCTTTTCGCAAGACATTGTAAAAACAAGTGCTCCAGACACCATTTCGAATTGGGAAAAAAAGAATATGTTAGGGTTAGATATCAGTCAGATTGCATTTGTAAACTGGAATGCTGGTGGTATAAATTCGATCTCAGGATTGTTAAAAGGACATTTTATTAGAAATTATCGAAAAAATAATTTAAAGTGGAGTAATGAAATGATTTTTCGATATGGTATTAACAAGCAGGAAGGTGTTGAATTACGAAAAACAGATGACGTATTTTCTCTTAACTCTACAGTAGGCTATAAAAAGAGTGAAAATTCAAACTGGTACACTACTGGACGATTTAGTTTTAATACTCAGTTTACTAATGGATATGCTTATCCGAACACTGATAATCCCATTTCGAGATTGTTTGCTCCAGCATATGTTTTTCTGGGAATTGGCTCAGAATATGCCAATAAAGAAAAAAAACTGAATGTATATATTTCGCCCTTAACCATGAAAACCACGTTTGTTTTAGATCGCAATTTGGCCAATCAAGGTGCTTTTGGAGTTCAAAAAGCCGTTGTTGATACCGCAGGAAATATAATCCAAGATGGCGAATTTTATCGGTTAGAACTTGGCTTTCTTTTGACTTCTAGTTATAAAAAAGAGATTTACAAAAACATTTTTTGGGATAATCGAATTAGTTTGTATTCCGATTATATCAATCGGTTTGGGAACATTGATGTCGATTGGCAAATGCAACTTGATTTAGTGGTCAACAAATATGTGAGAGCAAATATTGGCGCTCATTTTATCTATGACGATGATATAAAAGCAAAAGAAGAGGTGAACGGTGAGCAGATTACTGTTGGTCCAAAATTACAATTTAAACAATTGCTTGGTGTTGGAGTTGTTTACAGCTTTTAAGCCGAAACTATTTTAAATAATTCTACTGCTTTTCCATCCGTTAGCATAGAAATATAATGACAAATATGGAGCAATCGCTCGTATAGATTTTCTTTTTTGAGATGGTGTTTTTCAGGAAGGATTTTTAGCAAGAGTTTATCATAATTGGTTGCTTTTCCTTCATGATTATTATTAAATGCGGTAATGAATTTATCGAGCAAAGTATTGATAATTTGATACCCCGAAAGTTCTTTTTCAATGACTTCTCGACTTTGGTAGATATTCTTTACACTCAATTTAATGATGTCATCCATTTGCGCTTTGTATTTGCTTTTATCGGTTAAAGCAAAATGGAATCTTCCTTGCAAAATAGCTTCTTCATTTTCAATAAAAACACGAACAGCGTCATTGATTAAATTTCCAATTGCCAAGGCGCGCAAATAACTTATTCGGTCTTCTTTGGTAGTTAAAGTTTGGTATTTTGCAGCATCAATCGTGTCTTTTACCAACTTGATTAGATATTCCAAAGCATAATCTTCTGAAACCAAACCTAGATTTATTCCGTCTTCAAAATCGATAATTGTATAACAAATATCATCGGCAGCTTCCACTAAAAAGGCTAATGGATGACGCTCGTAACCAATGTCTTCTCCCGATTTGTTGGGAATCATACCTAATTCGGTGGCTACTTCTTTAAAAAAATCGGTATCTGATTGGAAGAAACCATATTTTTTATCCGAAATGTTTTTGGTGGGTTTTTTAGGTAAACTTTCCTTTGGATATTTAGTAAACGCACCGAGTGTTGCATAGGATAATCGCAAACTTCCTTCTATCCCTGGACGTGAACTTGTTAAAACCGAAAAACCATTCGCATTTCCTTCAAAATCGATTAAATCCTGCCATTGTTTTGGCGTCAACTGCTCTTTGAATTGTTGCCCTTTTCCAATAGAAAAATATTCTCCAATGGCTTTTTCACCTGAATGTCCAAAAGGCGGATTCCCAATATCGTGTGCCAAAGCTGCTGCGGCAACTATAGCACCAAAATCATTGGCCTGAAATCCGTGAACATCCTTAAGATATGGGTATTTTTCAATGATTTTTTTTCCTACTAATCTTCCGATGGAACGACCAACGACCGAGACTTCCAAACTATGCGTTAATCGAGTATGGACAAAATCGGTTTTTGATAATGGAATAACCTGTGTTTTATCTTGTAAACTTCTGAAAGCTGACGAAAAGATGATGCGGTCATAATCAACTTCAAAACCTAATCGCGTGTCGTCTTGCTCTATACGTAAACGTTTACTTGTGTCGCCTTGCCTTTTTAAAGATAAAAGTTGTTCCCAGGTCATTTTGATATTAGATTTTAGATATTAGATTTTCAAATGTTCAGCTAATGGATGTTAAGATGTTTGGATATCTGATTTAATATTAGACTGCATTATCTTTATAAAACAAACGTTTTTTTTCTTCTAATTGATTTTTATTGACTACATACGTTTTTGAAATGGTGTCGTGCCAACCTCTTCCGGAAATTCCTAGAAAAGACAAGGCATTGAAAGGTATCAACCTGCATAATGAACGAATTAATATAGTTTCATGATTAGGCTTTTCGCCGTTCTCATCGACTACGATGGTTTGGGTCAAATATTTGCCTACTGTTCTTGCTGTAACTATTTCGAAAAAATTATAATAAACCAAAGAAATGACAGTTGTAATCGTGTACTGTAAAATGGTATTTTTCTCCAAATTAGAAATAAATGTCACGTCACCATTAGCTTGAGCATTGGCTACCATAAACATCAGGACTACAAAAAACAACAAAAGTTGCATCACCGTGTCGATTATTAAATTAATAAATCGTTGACTGAGCGATGCAAAAATATCCGATGAAACTTGAAATTTTTTGCTGGTTTTACTTTGCATAGTATTATTCCTTTTGATTGGCTAAAAAGAAATTTCTCGATTTTTTCGGATACTGATTATAACTTTTATCACTTGGATTAGCAATCACCGATTTGATGTTGATTTCATCACCGAGTTTAAAATTTTTCTCCACATGTTGATAGTCGAGTAAATATTCGCCACAAAAATAGTTGCCGTTTTCGTCTTTTTCTATAATTCCGGTGTAAACTCCTTTTTCTTTTGACATGGTAATTTTTTATTGTTTCAAAAGTAGTTAAAATGAAAACAGCTATCAAATTGACAGCTGTTTTTATATTCAAATCTAATATCAAATATTAACTTCCACACATTTCACAATCATCACCAACATTTCCAGCGGCGTTTCTGGCGCGTTCTACCATTGCGGCAAAATCTTCGGCAGTCATTTCGCCATTTTCAGTTGGCGCCACTACTTCTACTGCTACTGCAGCTGGTTTTTCAATAATAGTAGGTTCTGCTTTTTTATCGTTGTTCAATGTAAATTTGATAGCGTCAACCGCAGCTTTGGTTCTCAAGTAATACATTCCTGTTTTCAAGCCGCTTTTCCATGCGTAGAAATGCATTGAAGTCAACTTAGCATAATTTGCATCTTGCATAAATAAGTTCAACGACTGCGATTGGTCAATAAAATAACCTCTATGACGACTCATGTCAATGATATCTTTCATCGACATTTCCCAAACCGTTTTGTATAATTCCTTCAAATCGGCTGGAATTCTTTCAATATTTTGTACTGAACCGTTGTGTCGCATTATTTCTTGTTTCAAGGTTTCGTTCCAAAGTCCTCTTTCTACCAAGTCATTTAGCAAGTGCTTGTTCACTACTATAAATTCTCCTGACAACACTCGACGGGTGTAAATATTTGAAGTATAAGGTTCGAAGGCTTCATTATTTCCTAAAATCTGTGAGGTAGAAGCTGTTGGCATTGGCGCAACCAAAAGGGAGTTTCTTACACCGTTTTCTAACACTTCTTTTCTCAAATTTGCCCAATCCCATCTTCCTGAAAGTTCTTCATCTTTTATATTCCATAAATTGTGTTGGAACAATCCTTCCGAAATTGGCGAACCTTTAAAACTGGAATATGGTCCTTCTTCTTTTGCCATTTCCATCGAAGCAGTAACCGCAGCAAAATAAAGCGTTTCGAATATTTCTTGATTTAATTTTTTGGCTTCATCGCTTGTAAATGGTAGTCGCAATAAGATAAACGCATCGGCCAAGCCTTGAACACCTAATCCAACTGGACGGTGACGCATATTGGAATTTTCGGCCTCTTTAACTGGATAGTAATTTCTATCAATTACTTTATTTAAGTTTCTAGTAACGCGTTTGGTCACATTGAATAATAGTTCGTGGTTAAACTGGCCATTTTCAACAAACATTGGTAATGAAATTGAGGCTAAATTACACACTGCAATTTCATCTTCTGATGTATACTCCATGATTTCGGTACACAAGTTGGATGAGCGAATAGTTCCCAAATTCTTTTGGTTTGACTTTCTGTTTGCTGCATCTTTATACAACATATATGGTGTTCCAGTCTCTATTTGCGACTCTAGGATTTTTTCCCAAAGTTCACGAGCTTTGATAGTTTTTCTTCCTTTTCCTTGCGCTTCATATGAAGTATATAACGCTTCAAATTCATCCCCATAAACATCATATAAACCCGGACATTCGTTAGGACACATCAAAGTCCAAGTGCTATCTTCTTCCACGCGTTTCATGAACAAATCAGAAGTCCACATGGCAAAAAACAAGTCACGTGCACGCATTTCCTCTTTTCCTGTATTCTTTTTTAAATCTAAAAAGTCAAAAATATCAGCATGCCAAGTTTCAAGATAAATAGCAAAACTACCTTTGCGTTTTCCGCCACCTTGATCTACATAACGTGCTGTATCATTGAACACACGCAACATGGGAACAATTCCGTTTGAAGTTCCGTTTGTTCCACGGATGTATGAACCAGTTGCACGAACATTATGGATAGATAATCCAATTCCACCTGCAGATTGAGATATTTTAGCGGTTGATTTCAACGTGTCGTAAATTCCATCAATACTATCGTCTTTCATTGATAATAGGAAACAAGATGACATTTGCGGTTTTGGTGTTCCAGCGTTAAATAACGTTGGCGTAGCATGTGTAAAGAATTTTTTGGACATCAAGTCGTACGTTTCTATCACAGAGTCCAAATCGTTCAGGTGAATTCCTACTGCAACACGCATCAACATATGTTGTGGACGTTCTACAATCTTTCCGTTTATTTTTAATAAATATGAACGTTCTAGGGTTTTAAAACCAAAATAATCATAATTAAAATCACGGTTATAAATGATGTGTGAATTTAAAAACTCCGCATTTTCTTTAATCACATTATATACTTCTTCTGAAAGTAGTGGTGCTTTTTGATTCGTTCTCGGATTTACATAGTGATACATTTCACTCATGGTTTCAGAGAACGATTTATTGGTATTTTTGTGTAAATTAGAAATGGCAATTCTGGCAGCTAATTGTGCATAATCGGGATGAGCAATGGTCATAGAAGCGGCAGTTTCTGCTGCAAGATTGTCTAATTCTGAAGTTGTAACTCCATCATACAAACCCTCGATTACGCGCATGGCTACTTTTACAGCATCTACTAAATCATTTAAACCATAACATAGTTTTTTAATTCTATCCGTGATTTTGTCAAACATTACTGGCTCTTTGTGGCCGTCTCTCTTTACTACGTACATATTTTCTTTTTTTGTGAAATAGAAAATCCCTTCTCTATTTCGGGTTATTTGTGTTTAATGCTGTCCCGAAACTTCGGGATCGTTTCAGCATCTATTTTTGTTAAGAGCTATTTCGTTGTGAAACAACTTTCATTTGATTTTGAAAAAATCTGAAACAAGTTTACATTAAAAATCGGCGTCGAACGTAATTTTGCTTGCTTCAGCATCGGTATTCATTACTCCTGCTTTTTGGTATTCGGCTACTCTTTTTTCGAAGAAGTTGGTTTTACCTTGCAACGAAATCATATCCATAAAATCAAAAGGATTATTGGAATTGTATACTCGATCACAACCCAATTCTACCAGTAATCTGTCGGCAACAAATTCGAGGTATTGTGTCATCAGAGTAGCATTCATTCCTATCAAACTTACAGGAAGCGACTCGGTAATAAATTCTCTTTCAATATTTAAAGCATCAGTAATAATTTCTGTTATTCTTGCTTTTGATACTTTATTTACAAGATGATGGTTGTGTAAATGAACGGCGAAATCGCAGTGAACACCTTCATCACGAGAAATCAACTCGTTAGAAAAAGTCAATCCTGGCATTAAACCACGCTTTTTCAACCAATAAATCGAACAAAATGCTCCTGAAAAGAATATTCCTTCTACAGCTGCAAATGCAATTAATCTTTCGGCAAACGAGTCAGACGATATCCATTTTAAAGCCCAGTCGGCTTTTTTCTTAACCGCCGGAAATACATCAATAGCATGGAAAAGTTGATTTTTTTCCGCTTCGTCTTTCACGTAAGTGTCAATCAATAGCGAATAGGTTTCACTATGAATGTTTTCCATCATGATTTGAAAACCGTAAAAGAATTTTGCTTCAGGATATTGCACTTCGTTTACAAAGTTTTCGGCTAAATTTTCGTTCACAATTCCATCCGAAGCGGCAAAGAATGCTAAAATGTGTTTAATAAAATATTTCTCATCATGGTTTAACTTATTATTCCAATCTGAAAGATCTTGGTGCAAATCAATTTCTTCGGCAGTCCAAAAACTTGCCTCCATCTTTTTGTACCATTCCCAAATGTCTTGGTGTTTAATTGGGAAAATCACAAAGCGGTCTTTGTTTTCTCTTAAAATAGGTTCAATCGTAGCCATTTTTGTTTTTTTTATTTATTTGGGTTTGAATTTTTGTCAATCTGTATGTTACAAAGATTACTAAAAGAAACGTTAAAAGAAAGTCAAACTTATTCACAATCAGGTCTAGTTTTTAACAAATAGGTTGTTTCAATGTAGATTTTTGATTTTTTATAAAAAACTGTTTATCAGTATATTATAAAATAATTAATTTACAAAAACCGCTTAAACAAAGGGCTTTAAGAATTTTCTTTCGACAAAAATTTAGCAAAAATCGGCAGTCAGGAATGTAATTTTTTGAACATAAAAAAAACGATTTTTAGTTCCTAAAAATCGTTTCGCGTAAAATCTAATTATTTGGATTATTTAGTCAGAAATATAGGTTTTATTTCCGTTAGAGTTGATGTAATATTCTCCACCTCGTGGTCCAGTGTAAACTACTTTCCCTTTGTACATTCCGGTTGCTTTATCTTTCTTTTTTGGCGCTTTTTCGTTAGACGGCTTTTCCTTTTTAATTTTTGCTGCGGCTTTATTAGCATTTGCTTTGGCCTTACCTTCGGCTGATTTCATTTGTCCTGTTACAGAGGCATCATTTTTTTTAGTTGAAGCATTGTAGCGTTTATCTGGCGTTCCATCTTTTTTCAAAGGAACATTCTCTTTTTTGGTAGCTTTATACCTTTAGTCTGGAGTTCCATCTTTTTTCAAGGGCGTTTTTGATACTGCCTCTTTTTTTGCTTTTACTGATTTTTCAGTCGCTTTTACTTTCTTTTCTGCTTTTGTTTCCTGAGCATAGGTATTAAAAACAAATGCTAGAAGGAATGACAATAAAAATAGTTTTTTCATATTTTCCTGTTTTAAATGTTTGTAATTATAAATATACATAAAATTCTATTTAGCATTGTAAATTTTTGATTAAAAGAATGCTCTTAATTGGACATTTCCTGTATGAATTGCCTGGCTCGTCTCTGATTTTCGTCCTTGATAATTAATATTTATATCTAAAAACTGTGTCAAATTTTTCTGTAAAAGCAATCGCCATGTCATATTTCGTCCTGATTGTAACCCTTCAAGCATTTGGAAAGCAACTGGAGAAAGCGCATCACCTTGAAACTTATTTTGAATAAAGGAAAACTCACCGTTTATAGTGATTTTATTTGCATTAGCATAAGAAAATGAAGTGCCAAAGCGGTTTTGCGAGAGGTTTTCGTCATTTCCTAATTGATTTTCTTTGTTTTGGAATTCATAAAAAATGTCCCAACTCGCATTTTTATTAAACAAATAAGAAATTTTTGGGTTGAACTGATAACCTAAAAGTATAAAGTTTCGTGCGGCAAAATTCTCGGAAACAAAACCTGTTTCGATTGTTTTTGAAGCCAATGAAAAAAGCCATGTTTTTTGGAGTAAATGTATGTACTGCAACTGATGAGACTTGTTTATACTTTCTTGTGAACCCACCGAAAGTAAATTCTTCAATCGATTTTGAATAAAAGTATAGGTTACCGAGTGCTTTTGTTTTCCGCGATTGTAAAACAAACTATTTCGAAAACTAGAATTTAATCCTAACAAATTATCCTCAGCTATTGAAAAAGGATTGAAATTAAAATTATTTCCATTTTGAGTGGTTTTTTGTTCAATCAAGTAGGAAGTTTGATTATAAAAATAAGATAAAACTTTTTTAAACCCAATACTGTTTTGCCATTTGGTTGGGTTCAATGTTAGCGATTGCGAAAATTTGTTTTGGTGTGTTTTAACAAAAACCTGATTGGGTAAAAAGACTCTGACGTACTTTGCTTGATCTGGGAATGGTGCCACTTCAAACTCTTCTAATTCCTGAATTCCATTGTTGTTATAATCATTCCAGGTAAATATTCCTTGTCCTGGCTCTACTTCAAGATAAGTAAATTCTTGTTGGGCAACGCTTCCAGAAGTATTTTCATAAGCAGTTGTAACTTGGATGAATTGATTAAAAAATTGATCATTGTAAAGTAATCTCGAATTGAGTGATGGTTCGTCTTGACGCGAATTGTCTTCGTATTTTAAGTTTCTATAATTCACAAATAAGCTTAAATCACTTTTTTTGGTTTGAATTAATTTTGATTTTAAATAATACGATTGGGATGTATTCACTTTTTGCAATAATCCGTTTTGCAAACTATCATTTACTCGATGTAAAAATCCTAGTTCCACAAAAACTTTTGTGCTATCGCCACGACCAATAAATGCTCCATATTCTGTAAATTTTTGACTTAAAGCCGAAAGTTGGCTCGTTGCTGCTAATTTTTCTTTGTTGTTTTCAAGGCGTAAACTACTACCAATCCAGTTTTTCTTAAAGTGATACCGTGCCTGACTTTCATTTCTTAAAAATTGAGTTTCCGAAAAACTTCCATTACTGTTTAAAACACTTGCGTTTTGAGAAATATTCCAATTTTTTAGTGCAAAAAATCCATTAACTACATGACGATTTCCTGAAAAACTTTTGGAGAAATCGAGCTTTTCAAATTGATATCTCATCTTCCCCTTTTTTGGCAAAGAAAAGTCTAATCCAGTGACCAATAAACTCTGATTGCCTTCAAAAGTGGTTAAATTCCAATCGCGATTAAATTCAATATTAAACAACCGTTCGATAGTTCTAAAGTCTTGTTGGACAAATTGGTAACTTCCAAATGCATCAAGTAACCATTTTTTTGAATTCAATCTTTGTTTAAAATTTAATTTTCCAGCCACACCTCTATTATCGTTATCATCAATGGTTGAAAACAAATTCAAATCATTATTGCTAACACCAAGTTCAAAGTCGATGATTGTTTTTTCATTTGGATTGTACTTTCCTAAAACAGTAGCAATTTGAATTTTTGTTGGCGCAATCAATCGTGTAATGGGTTCGAAATTTCCTTGTAACACGCCATTGATTGGTGCAACATATTGGTATATTTTTCCTATTGCCGCTGAACTTGATAAAATGTAGTTGCCCAAATTATTTCCCACTAGAGAAAATGTGACATTGAATAAAACATCATCCGGATTATTGGAATATTCAAAAACTTCAACACCGTTTATCACCACTTTTTTATACAAAATCTTGTTAGCTGAAAACGTATCTGGAAAAGCCGATGGCGAAGTCATTAAACTCGTATTATCGCCAGCATTTTGGAGAATATCAACTTGTTCTGTGGATAAATTTTGTTGGATGGGTTGATTTTTGACATCATTTTCTGAATATAAATAACCGCCTAAACTCCATGTTTTTTCTTGATGATTTGCGCCAGCATAGGTTACAAAACGAGTATAATTTCTATCAGTATATTGGTATTCAATTACAATTCTCATTTCTGAATTAATTGGAAAAAGTGAGGTAAACGTTATTTCGCCCGCATTATAATCGATAATATAATCGTTGTTGTCGCCACGCTTTTTTAAAATTCCGTTTACAAACACTCTTTCTGAACCCGAAATAACAAGAACAAATAATTCGCCGTTATTTCCGCGTAATTTATATGGTCCTTGATTTCCTTCTTGTCCTGTAAACGAGCTTCTGGCATATTGCCCTCGAACCAAAGCCGCTGCTGCAAAAATATCGGTCTTACTTTCTTCTTTGCCAAATGAAAAACGAGTGGAAAGTCCTTGTACTTTTTTATTAAAATTTAAAAATCGCGATTGTCTATTTTCTAGAAATAAATCGCCAGCGCGAATGTTCCATTTATCAGAAAATAACTCTATGAAAATTTCATCAAACTCATCTAGTCTTTGAGAATAGCCACCATCTTGTAGTGGAATATTACTGTCTTGAATGGATGCTCTTAGTGAAACCTTATCGGATATTTTTCCTGTTATTTGTAAATCAAGATTGGAACTAACTGTTGCGTTTTGATTATTTCCTATCGTAACACCACGAGAAATACTTCCAGAGGTATTCAATCCTTCAAATGGTACAAACTTTTTTGTCGACCTATTAATCTGATACAGATTTCCAACTTCGTTAGAAATCACTTTATCTTGATCATAAATACTGTAGGTTTTGGTAAGATTTTCGGGAAACTTAAAGTATCGAATTATTATAGTATCTGTTGCCGTAAGACCATTTTTAAAAAGTAGTTTTCCAGTTTTAAAATCTATTTTGTAATAACTACTATCGATGACTGTTCCGTCTTTATTTTGAATTTTAAAAAAGCTCGAACTAATGCTAACTTTTTCAATACTTATGGTATCAGAAGTAAAAGCTACTTTTTTTATTTGGTATAACGATTTGATTTCCTGAGCCGAAAGCTTAGCAAAAGAAGTAAAAAGCCACAATAAAAGCAGTTTTTTTAACATACATGGTATAAACGTGAAATTTCTAGAAATGGTATGAAATCAAAGTCGTTTTGTCCAGCTTTTTGGTGAACGAGAAGTGTGAAAAACACCTAAAATAGTTATCTCTTCGGATGAATTTATATAATGTATCCCAAACGGAAACCTGTTGATGAATCTTATTTTGACTTTCTTATACCTTTTTTGAAACAATTCAGGATTTTTAGCTATTTCAGATACACCAACCTCAAGACACAACTCAAAATCATACGAAAGTCCGACCCTTTGCTCTTCATACCAAACTACAATTTCTTCGATGTCAAGGAGTGCTTCTTTGGTAAATTGAATCATTTCCTAACTTTATTGATGCGGTCTTGAACTTCTTTCCAACTATAAAGTTCCGTTTTTCCTTCTTCCAACAACTGCAATCTGTGATCCAATATTTTTTCAACATCAGATGAAATTTCTATTTCCTTTTTTGAAATACTGTCCCAAAGTTGTTCTGCCAAAATAATTTTTTCGGCAGTTGTAAATCTCGAAAAATCCTTTGCTTCCATTTCCTTTTTTTTATAAAAGTAACAAATTTATTCCTTGGTAACCACTTGCATCGTCTCTCGGGAAATTTGTTTTAACAAAACGGTTTTATCTTTTTCTACAATTTCGGCCGACTCTTTATTAAAATGCCTGATGGTATATAAAGAAACATTCTCGTTGTAAGCCACTTTAAATTTTTTGGACAAAATAGTTTTCAACTCGTTAAAGTTGCCAAATTTATCTTCAATACAAACCGAAAAACTGATGGCTGAGTTTTGTATCAAACTTACTTTAATTTTATGCTGATGAAAGAGTGCAAAAATCTCGCTAATATTTTCCTCCATTATAAAAGAGAAATCAATCGACGATAACGAAAGTAATAACTGCTCTCTTTTGATAATAAAACAAGGAGTTTGCGGGTCTAAATCTTTTCCTTTTGAAACGCTTGTTCCTGGCAACAATGGATTGATAAACGATTTGACAAAGAGTGGAATTTCTTTCTTTTGAAGCGGTTGCAAAGTTTTTGGGTGAATAACTGTCGCACCATAAAATGCTAATTCTATAGCTTCGCGATAGGATATCTGATTTAACAAAATGGCATTTTCAAAATATCTTGGGTCGGCATTCATGACTCCTGGAACGTCTTTCCAAATGGTGACACTTTCGGCATTCAAACAGTATGCAAAAATGGCAGCAGTATAATCAGAACCTTCACGACCAAGAGTTGTAGTAAAATTATTGTCATCTGAACCAAGAAATCCTTGTGTAATATTCAAGGCCTTCTTTTTTACACCTTTTGAAATAAACTGCTGGGTTCTTTCCCAGTCTACGCTAGCATCACGATAATTGTTATCGGTTTTGATGAAATTTCTAACATCAATCCAATTGTTTTTGAAACCTGCATGATTAAAATAATGACTAACAATGGTTGTAGAAATAATTTCCCCAAAACTCACGACTTGATCATACACAAAATTATAATTTGGTGATTTATTACTTCTCAAAAAATATTCTAAATCGGCAAAATGTCCGTTTACTGCATAATATACATCATGTTCTTCATCATCAAAAAGATCAAGCAAAATTTGATAATGGTACTTTTTTACGTCTTGTAAAGAGGAATGCAACTCGGGCGATTTATCGAAGTAATTTTTAATGACCAGTTCAAGCGCATTTGTAGTTTTTCCCATGGCAGAAATAACCAAAAGCGTGTCTTCGTGACCTACTTTTTGCAATACGCTAAATACATTTTTAATTCCATCGGCATCTTTCACTGATGCGCCACCAAATTTGAATATTCTCATTATTGTAATAGTATTAAGATAACAGTATTAAGTATTAAGTATTAAGATTTAAAAATTCATTAATTCCGTTTTCATCCATATGTGCCACTCGCCAATCGTCCAAGATTTTTGCACCACTTTTTTTGTAAAAATCTATGGCTGGTGTGTTCCAATCGAGAACATTCCATTCAATTCGGCGAACATTATCTATTTTCCCTTGTTGAATAATTTTTGAATACAGTGCAAATCCCAATCCAGAACCACGCATTTTCTCGGTCACGATTAAATCTTCAAGATGAATAGTTTTTCCTTTCCAAGTAGAATAGCGATAATAATACAACGCCATTCCCACGATATTTCCATCAACCTCGGCAACAAAAGTCTGAAAAAGAGGGTTTTCACCAAAACCGTCGCGTTCTAAATCGGTCACTTTAACCACAACAGCACTAGGTTCTCTTTCGAAGATTGCTAACTCTTTTATGAGTTCAAGAACAGCCTTCATGTCATTCTTGGCTCCTTTTCGGATGATCATTTTGGATAAATTTTACACAAAAATACAATTAATAATTTCTTATCGAAATACATTTTTTCTTTCACAATTTTATCGATATTTGCAGCAACAACTACAACGATTTCGTAATGGAAGAACGCAACAAAACCTTAGGTGAATTTATCATCGAAAAACAATCTGAATTCCAATATTCTTCGGGAGAATTATCTAGAATTATAAACTCCATCCGACTCGCCGCAAAAGTGGTGAATTACAAAGTGAATAAAGCCGGTTTAGTTGATATTGTTGGTGCAGCCGGAGAACAAAATATTCAAGGAGAAGACCAACAAAAATTAGATGTTTATGCTAATGAAGTTTTTATTCAAACTTTAATTAATAGGGAAATTGTTTGTGGAATTGCATCAGAAGAAAACGATGATTTCATTACGGTAGCTGGTTCAGATAAAAGTCATAGTAGCAAATATGTCGTTTTGATGGATCCGCTTGATGGTTCATCTAACATTGATGTAAATGTTTCTGTAGGAACAATTTTTTCGGTTTTTAGAAGAAAAACACCTGTTGGAACACCTGTAACTTTAGAAGATTTTCTGCAACCAGGAACGCAACAAGTAGCTGCGGGTTATGTTATTTATGGCACTTCTACTATGTTAGTATATACAACTGGTCATGGTGTAAACGGTTTTACACTAAATCCTGCTATCGGAACATTTTATTTATCACATCCAAATATGCAATTTTCAAAAGACGGCAATATTTATTCTATCAACGAAGGAAATTATGTTCATTTCCCACAAGGTGTAAAAGATTATTTAAAATATTGTCAATTAGAAGAAGGTGATAGACCTTACACTTCAAGATATATTGGAAGTTTGGTTTCCGATATTCATAGAAACATGATTAAAGGTGGCATTTATATTTACCCTACAAGTTCTAAATCGCCTAATGGAAAGTTGCGTTTGCTCTATGAATGTAACCCAATGGCTTTCATAGCGGAACAAGCTGGTGGAAAAGCAACAAACGGTTTTGGAAGAATTATGGAAATTCAACCAACAGAATTGCATCAACGTGTTCCTTTTTTCTGTGGAAGCTATAATATGGTAGTAAAAGCAGAAGAATTCATGGCAAAATATCAATAACAAAAAATCCCGATTACTCGGGATTTTAATTACTTATTCATGTTTTTCATTTCAAAAATAAAAGTATCTAAATCTACTTTTTTGTCGACTAAAATCAATGCTTTATTCACAATGTAATCAACATTACTGGTAGTGAAACCAAGAGAAACAGCAAATTTTCTCAAAAGTCGCTCTTGTTTGTCACCCAAATGATCATCATGATGCACTAGTTTTGTGATATTGTACAGACTTTCTAACCTTTCGATATAAAGATAAGGCGGATTGAGCTCGTATTTTGCAGGATTTTCTACAATTTCATCGTATTCTTGTTTCGAAATATCTAGTTTTAAAGCAAGCTTGTCCAAAAACTTCTTTTCATCTTCATCAAAAAAACCATCTACAAACAACATCCGCACTACGGCTGCAAAACGGCCTTTCATTCTGTTTTTAAATTCACTATCAAATAATTCTGCTATTGACATAATCTTATTGGTTTTATTACTACAAAGGTAGGCAATTTCATTTTTTTAGAAAGCGAAAAGTAAAAATGTTTTACATCGATTTTTAGGATTATTTATGACTGACAATAAAAATAAATTGTAAGTTTACGTTTTAAAAAACTACCAAATCACCATGTCAGATTTTTGGATATACTTCAATATCGGATTAAAACATGTACTCAGTATTTTTGCATACGATCATATTTTATTTCTGCTTGCGCTAACTGTTCCTTATGATTTTAAAGCATGGAAGAAGATACTAATTTTAGTTTCATTTTTCACATTAGGACACACACTCGCACTATTTTTATCTGTTTTTAGAATTGTGGTAATTGAACCCGATTTTGTAGAACTGCTTATCCCTATAACCATTCTTATTGCGGCATTGTACAACATGATTAGTGCTGGAAAAACCAGTAAAAAAGACAACATCACAGTGATTGGAATGATTACTCTATTCTTCGGTATAATTCATGGCTTAGGATTTTCAAACTATTTTAATAGTATTTTATCTGGCAAACCTACCGACAAACTTTTACCTCTTCTAGAATTTGGTTTAGGAATAGAAATAGCCCAAATAACAGTTGTAATCCTTGCGTTACTTATTGCCTATATTGTCCAAAATTTATTCAAGTTTAATAAGAGAGATTGGATTTTAATTGTTTCTGCTTTCACCATTGGGGTAATAATTCCTATCATTATTCAAAATGAAATTTGGTATAAATAATTATTTTGGAGCAAATGGTTTAGGTATATTTGCTATCCCTTTTCCTGCTGTTCGTCACGCACGGCGTTTCCTTCCATCAGGGCTAATGGATAAACTATTTGAATTTTTATAATGACTGATAGCAAACAAAAAAAATACGATACTGCCTATTTAAGAATTGCTGCCGAATGGAGTAAACTATCTTATTGCAAACGCAAGCAAGTTGGCGCCATAATTGTTCGCGATCGCATGATTATTTCCGATGGATACAATGGAACACCATCTGGTTTTGAAAACTGCTGCGAAGATGAAGAAGGTTTAACACAATGGTACGTACTACATGCCGAAGCCAATGCTATTTCAAAAGTAGCACGATCCACGCAAAGCTGTGAAAATGCCACTTTATATATTACACTTTCACCCTGCAAAGAATGTAGTAAACTCATTCATCAATCAGGCATAAAACGCGTAGTGTTTCAGCATGGTTACCGCGACACTTCTGGATTGGATTTTTTAGAAAAAGCTGGTGTAGAAGTACATCAAATTGCAGATTTAGGATAAAAAATCACTACTTAAAAAAAATTAGCATAAACAAACGCTAAATAAATAGCAAGGTAACAACACACGTGATTTCTTAGTAGTAAATTTACATTAATGACAACTAAAAAAATATATCTCCCCATTTTATTAACCTCTTGTATTGCATTAGGAATAATCATCGGTGGTATGTTGAATTTTCCTCAGAGGAAAATTTCAAAAGAAAATGCACATAAAATAAAACTAGAGCGTCTCATCGATTTTATAAATAATGAATATGTAGACGATATCAACTCCGACTCCATCGTAGATTTGACTGTGAACAGTATATTGGCAAATCTTGATCCACATTCTGTTTATATTCCACCTACTGAACAAATAGCTGAAAAAGAAATCATGAAAGGGGATTTTGTAGGTGTTGGAGTTAATTTTTTCATGTATAAGGATACAGTTACCGTTGTAAAACCGTTAGAAAATGGTCCTGCTGAGAAAGCGGGAATAAAGGCTGGCGACAGGATTTTATATGCAGATAAATCAAAACTTTTTGGGCGAAAATTACCTACAGATAGTTTGTATCGTAAACTTAAAGGAGAAGAAGGTTCAAGTGTTTTGCTCACTATTTACAGGAAAAGTGCTAACAAAAAAATGAAAGTTGCAGTCGTTCGCGATGTAGTTCCTATAAAAAGTGTTGATGTTTATTTGATGTTGAACAAAACTTTAGGCTACATAAAAATTAATCGTTTTGCCGAAAATACTTATGATGAATTTTTTAAGGGATTACAAGCATTAAAAAAACAAGGCATGACCACTTTAGTTATTGATTTGCGCGAAAATGGCGGCGGATATCTGGAAAAAGCGGTCGAAGTAGCCGACGAATTATTAAAAAACAAAGACCTCATCGTTTTTACAAAAAACAGGAAAGGAACTATAAGAAAAACATTTGCTACCGAAAAAGGAATTTTTGAAACGGGCAGAGTTTATGTACTCATTGACGAAAATTCAGCATCGGCGAGCGAAATTTTAGCTGGTGCTATTCAGGATAATGATAGAGGAACAATTGTTGGACGACGCTCATTTGGCAAAGGATTAGTGCAACGTGAAATCGATTTTGATGATGGATCAGCAGTTCGATTAACAACTTCCAGATATTATACTCCAAGTGGTCGATCTATCCAAAAACCATACATAAAAGGGGAAGGAGAAAAATATAGTCATGAATTTGAAACTCGATTTGAAAGTGGTGAATTATATACAAAAGACAAAATAAAAGTGGCCGATTCTTTAAAATTCAAGACAAAAAAAGGTCGGATAGTTTATGGTGGCGGTGGAATTGTTCCTGATGTTTTTGTTCCTTTAGAAGTAAAAAAAGGCGAGGAAAGCTTGGCTTATATTCTTAATTCTGGTTTAGTAAGCCACTTTATTTTTGAAGAGCTAGATAAAAATCGCAATCTGTTTAAAGGAATAACTTTTCAAGCTTTTTTAGACAAAATAGCTACTGATGACAAAATAGTTTCCAAGTTTGAAGCTTACTTGAAGGACTCAGGTTTGGAAATAAAATTAAGCAATAATACAAATTTGGTCAAAAAATACCTCTCGGCAGAATATGCTCGTCAACTTTTTGGCGAAAATCAATATTTTGAAATTCTACTGAAAGATGATGCCATGTTGAATGCAATTCGAAAGTAGCTATTACTTTCTTACACTATCGTGAACCTGCATATGAACGCCGTTATTCCATAATGTTAGAATATCAGTCGCTACTGCAGCACCACTACCTGCAGCAATTGAGAGTTGACTTCTCCATCCTGCTAGCGTTCCGATTACATAAATGCCATCAGTAACTTTATGGTCAATGTTTTTTAATTGAATTCTATTTTTTTCTGGGATTACTTTTTGATGTGGTATTACAAACTCTTCTAATCCTTCAATCGCAAAAGGATTTCCAGCACCAATACCGATGACAACTAACTTAGTTTGATAAGAATTTTTATTGGTAATAACGGTGAAGTTCTCTATTTGACCTTCGATTTTTATTACTTTCTCCCCGAAAATTTGGTCGATATGTGGGTACAATTCCCTTAAATGGTCAACAGTTTCGACTAATAAGTCCGCGCCCAATTTCCCCGCAGGAATTCCATAGGCATTATTAAATAAGGCATCATGAAGAGAAGATGCTTTTTGATGTGCAATTATTCCAATTTTCTTTTCGGCAACAAAACTCTTACTTTTCGCTGAACCCAAAATCATGGCGCATGACATTCCAGAAACACCACCACCAATAATCAAAACATCAAACATGGAACTAGTTTTTTAAATTCTGCTCAATTTTTTTTGACATTCTAAATATTAAAAGAACCAAAACAGCGCAGATTGCAGCTACAATACCGATTAAAGCAACCATGCTGTTTCCTTCTAGTGGCTTATTGAAATCGATAGTAAAAACATTAACTATTATTAAAGCAATAGCAACGAAAATAAGGATGTTAGTAAAAATTTTCATAAATTAAAAAATAGTAAAACAAAAGTAATGAATTACAACATATGCTGATTAATCTTTAACATTAGCAGTAAATAATTTAACAGCAGTTGAAGCAAATTTTGTTTTAAGATTTTACCTTTGCATTATCATAAATGTTATCAAATGTTTCAATTAGGAAAAACCATAGTATCTGAGGACATATTAGAAAAAGATTTTGTTTGCAATCTATCGGCTTGTAAAGGCGCGTGCTGTATAGATGGAGATGCTGGTGCACCTTTGAGCAACGAAGAAACAAAAATCCTAGAGGAAATCTATCCTAAAGTGAAGCCCTTTTTAAGAAAAGAAGGAATTGCTGCTATTGAAAAATTGGGAACTTGGGTTGTTGGCACTGATCAAGAATTTGAAACACCTTTAATAGATAATAAAGATTGTGCTTATGTTATTTTTGATGGCAAAACAGCACTTTGTGGAATTGAACAAGCCTATAATCAAGGGATTGTTAACTGGAAAAAACCTATTTCATGTCATCTATATCCCATTCGTGTAAAAGATTTTTCTGAGTTTGCTGCTGTGAATTATGACCGTTGGGACATTTGTGACCCTGCGTGTTCTTTGGGTAAAGAACTAGAAGTTCCGGTGTATAAATTTGTAAAAGAAGCTTTGATACGAAAATTTGGAGATGATTGGTACGCTGAGTTGGAAAAAGTAGCAGACGAAATAAAAAAAGGAACCCAACCAAGTTGAATTCCTTTTTCTAAAAATTAATCTAAAATTCTAGTTTCTATTTACAATGGCATCTTGCTTCCAAGATTTAACGTTAGCTATTCTACTTTCTGTATAATCTACTTCGTTCAGCGATTTGTCACTCCAAAAAAACCATTTTCCCGTTTTTTGACCATTTGAATACTCCGCAATTGATGATTTATTTCCGTTTACATCGTATGATACCCATTGACCATCGAGTTTTCCATCTTTAAAATATCCTTGTTGTTGTATTTTACCGTTCTCGTAATAGTAAGTTGCTTTTACTAACTTTCCTTCTTGTTCTAAAACAGGTTTTGCAGTTTGGGCAAATGCAACTCCTGAAATCAAAAACAATCCTAAAAATAACATCTTTTTCATAATCGTAGGTTTTATTTGTTTATAATTACCTAACAAATATATAAATTATTTTACGTTAAAAAAACTTTTACTTAACAATTTGGTAACATTAGATAAAATTTAACATTCCAAAACAAAAAAACCACGTTTTCACATGGTTTAAGCCAATATGGTATTAAAAAAATTATTTCAACAAGCTGTCTAATTGCTCACTTAATTTTGGGTTAGATGGACGTTTAGCATCTGCATCTACCACTATTCCGTTTGGATCAATTAAAATAAATCTGGGAATAGAATTGATGCCAAAAGCAGTTATAAAATCGGATTGCCAATTTTTATCAGCGAATAATTGTATACCTCCTAATCCTTTCTCGGTAACGAATGTTCTCCATTTTTCATAATCTTTTTGGACATCAACAGAGATACTTACAAATTCGATATTTTTCCCATGATATTTTTCTTCAGCAGCTTTTAAAAATGGAATTTCTGCTCTGCATGGACCGCACCATGTTGCCCAAACATCAATGTAAACATACTTTCCTTTCATGCTTTCTAGCGAAGTTTTTCCGCCTTTGTGATTTTCATAATCAAAATTTGGCGCAACAGATTTATTTAGTTTTTTACTGGCTGACATTTGCTTATAATATTGTTTCAATCCCATAAAATTCATCTCAACACCTTTCTTATGCTCTTGAACAAAAAGCGGATCTAAACCTGCTTTATCCAGTCTAGCAAAATCGGCTTTCTTTTTTTCTTCAACGCCCTTTTGAAATCCTTCTTCATCGGAATCGAGTAGGTTTTGATACCCAAATTGCTGCTCCAAAATGGTTTCTTGAGCTAAGTAATTATTTTCATTTGCACCCTTACCGGCAAATTTTATGGTTTTGTCAAATGCTTTAGCATCCAAAGTCACTTGTAAATCAAAACCGTTTTTAAGGAACAACAAGGCATACTCGGTCCCATCAAACATTTGATACATGCCTTCTTTAACTGAAAAAGTCGACTTGAAAACACCTTTAGAATCGGCTTTAATCTCTTTAATTGTTGTGTTTCCTTGCTTAATGTAAATAACATCCCCATTTTTATTGTCAATTTTAGCTTGAAAAGCCATATTGTCTTGAGCAGAAACAGAAGACGAAAATATAACCAGAAGTAATAAAGCAATCCGATTTTTCATTGTAATGTTTTTAAAATTAATACTCAAATATACCTTTTTTAATACACAAGCCAAAGAATGGTTAGTTAAAGTTGATGCAATGTTTACCTTAGTTTATTGATTTTCTTTTTTACTTTGGCACCTATCTCTTCCCATTTTATACTTTCTGAAATGAATTTAATATCAAAAATAATTATTGAATATATAAGACTATTCTTGTTCTCATTTATTCTTTAATTGTTTTTTATCTGTTAATCTTTCTATATATGTATTTTATTCTTTCGCTCGAGCACTAAAAAATCTATCGTACAAAAAAACTCCTCAAAATTGAGGAGTTTCTATTTTTTTAACTATGGTAATGTGTTAAAAAATCACCTTTTTAGATATTAAATTGCCGTTTTGATCTTTAATTTTAACAATCAATACTTGATTGTTTTTTGTTAAGGTATCAATTCTAAATTCATTTGAATTTACAGCATCTTGATTGAATAATTTTCTTCCTTGTATATCATAAACATTTATTGATTTTATATCAATATTGACACTATTGATGATAATAGAATTATTTGAAACAAATACGGCAACTGCATTAGCATTCAGCGGTTCATCAATACCTAAACTTTCAGTTGAAAAACGCAAAACAAAACGATTATTAAAAATTCCTGCTCCAGTAGAGAATGTATAATCTGATTCATTTAAATTGTGTATTGTTGAGGTAAAAGTATCTTCTAAGTAAACTAATTGGCCTTCTTCAAACAAGCCATCCATTTCATCTAATGAAATAGTATATGCTCCTGCTGCTACAACTTTAAGTCCAAGGGGAATAGTATCTTCTGTTGAAAATGGTAATGATTTTGCCTGAATTGAATATTCTTCGTTATTTAGTAATGACGTTAAAGCCACTTGTGAATCGTTAAAATACTTTCCATCAAAACGATCTATAGTGTTTGATGCTCCTTCCGCATATCCTAGCAACATTCTACTAAATACGCCATTTTCATTTGTTAAATTTAACCACAAACGATGTTTTTCAACTTGACTAACAGCAGAAGAATTTCTAAAAAACTGATTTTCAAACATATCGGGAACTTTCATATCACTATTAAATACTAATTGAGTAGTTAATGCTTTTACCAAAAATCCTTGTCCTACTTGAATAAAGCCATTTGGATCTTCACTTGTTGCTGAACCAGTACCTCCAATTCCAGTATAAGTAGCATAAAAAGTCCCTAAATCTCCTGCACCTGAAGTATCGTTTCGTCTTCTCCAAAAATAAAGCGTTCCATCAATATTACTAGCGTTTTCCACAAATAGTGCATCAGCACTAATAACCGTTGGATAAGGGTTTCCTACTAAATTATATCCTTGACCACTAGTATCTAAACTAACATTGATTACACCATTTCTGGGAACACCTACAAAGGTACCTTGCCAAGCTTGCGCTACATTTGGTGATACATTTGCCACGTGATTATTTGGAGCTCGTATAAAGTATCCGTTTCCTGGCTCAAATGTACTTGTTAAAGGGTCAATTGATGAAAAATGATTATCAACAGTATTGTATTCATAAAAGCGAGTATCAAGAGTTGATGGAGAAAACTGTTTTAATGTTTGAGCTCCTGTAACTGGTGAAGACCACATGGTGTAATCTAAACGAAAAATTTCAGAACTATTACGTAACACCGTAATTTCTCCAACATTAGCAGGAGCGGAGTCACTAAGTTGGTACAAATTTGCATTGTTTTGAACAACAAATGAAGCTGCACTACTATTGTTAATTATATTTTCATACACAATAAGATTAAATCCTGAAGCTATAGTGTAAGTATGCCCTTGATTTAGCGTTAAACTTTTAACTTCAAACATATCTCCGTTATTAACATCAGAAACATAATCATCATCTAAAATCACATCATGATCAAAAGCTGGTAAAACGCCATTCAGCCAAGCTCCGTTTGACCAAATGGCTACTAAATTAGGTACGCCAAGAGTAGTTACCGTAATCACATTTGAATTGCTAGTAGTTACTGGAGTGCCACCACTAAGGCCTTCTGCGCGAACTCTGTAATAATAAACCGTGGAAGGATTTAAACCTGATACAAGTTTACTAGTAAAACTACTGGCAACAAATAAATTATTATAACCCGCTAACAGGACTGAAAAGTCACTAAACTCACTTACGTCCAAGCGATATCCTGTGGCTCCAGAAACACCAATCCATCGAGCAGTAAAAAATGTATCCGAAATTCCAGAAGCTGAAGCAGCGACTGGCGGTAATACTGGGTTTGTTGAAAAAGTAACTGCAGCCGTCCAACTGCTAAAAAGCGGTGCTGAGGTACATTTGTAGCGCATGTAAACAGAATAAGTAGTAATTGATGATAATCCAGAGAGCAGAGACGAAAATACGCCATCACCCACTGAACCACTTACTACCAAACCCGAAACCCCACTACCTGGTAAACCTGATGTTCTAACTTCATATAAATAAGCTTCGCCTGGAGCAGAACTTGATGCTGTCCAGTTTAATACCGCGGAGATAGAGGTAATATTATTTACCACTACTCCTGTTGGAGGGTTACATTGAGCAAAACTAAAAACTGTAACGAATAAGTTCGTTAGCAATATAACCGTTTTGATTGTAAATTGATATTTCATAAGATTTAGAATTGTATTTTTAATAAACTATTTTCTTGGTAATCTGTTGTCCATTAGATAATACTATTTTAGCAATAAGTAATTGATTTTTTTGATTTAACCCAGAAATTTTAAACTCATTTTCATTAGCAATAGAATTACTAAAAATTAGTCTTCCACATAAATCAAATAAATCTATCTTTTGGATACCTTCTTGTTTTGCTAAGAAATGTATATCAGAATTAGAAACTGAAATGATAACTGTATCATTAATAGATGAAAATTCATCATTATTTAAATTATTTATTATTACCACTGTATAATCTTCTGCTTCCCCATTAGCAATTGATTCACAAGGTAATGGATACGTGGACGCTTCTGATTGTTTTGTTCTCACCCTCATTATTGTTGAGCCCAGCAACGCTTGAGCTGGTACGGTAATATTTGCTATAACTCCAGAATTAATATTATTTCCACCTGTTACAGAACCTAAAATATATGATTCGCTAACTTCGAACTGCCTATTTTGATTCCAATCAATCCAAGCCATTGTATAATTTGTCCCCCCATCAGGGCTAACATTTACAGATAATGGAACTGTGCTTTCTCTTTCTAATTCAGTTTGAATTGCTGTGAAATTGGAATACGCTGGTGAGCCCGAAGACGAATTATTAATTCCCGCTATGGTTACATTATTTATGCCAATTCCATTTTCATTTGCTACTAAAGGGTTACAATAGCAACCTTCTCCTCCAACAAATACAGGAAAATCGAAAATCGTTGAAGAAACGATATCACATGTTGTAGCTCTACGATAATAGGTAGCTACGCTTTGAGAAGTAGTATAAAAAGCATCTGTAGCATTTAGAATATTCGTCCATGGCCCATTATCGTTTGGTGATGATTGCCATTGATATGACAACCCTGATGCTACAGAACCATTTTGAACAGAAAGTGTGAATGAATCCCCCGAACAGTAAGGACCAGCTGAAACTATTGTTTGCCCACCAGCAGGAGTTGCATCACATGGATTTGTTACTGTAAATTGCATGTTAGGTCTTCTTCTGGCAAATAATTCTGGTAACAAGTTTTGGTTGGGTAAGCTGCATCCCACAGGTGAGGTATTATTGGTGTAATTTGCGACAGATACTAGTTCACCAGCTGGAAAATTCTTACTTTGAACAGAAAAGCTAGTGCCAAAATTGGTATTGCTTCTACAGATTTCAACAACAATATTTCGAAATCCATCCCATGCAAACGGTGTGTTTAAATTAAAGGTATACCAGCCCAATTGTGTAATATTTTCGACAGTTGACTCGTAATACACAGGCAAATCATCAACAAGAGTTGGACCCGTTTCAAAGGAACTAGTCATTCCTATTTTAATTTTTATATTTTCTGGCTTCAAACTTGATGGCAACCCTAATTCAGTGATGTTTATTGCCAATTTAATCACATTTCCTGATATGCTAAATCCAGCATCATATAATTCTTCAGCAAAATAAATATATTGAGATCTACTATTTCTGTTAATTGTTGCAAAAGGAGAAACTCCCAAAGTATTATACGACTCTACGCCATTACCTAAGGTAAATGTTTCTTGGGCTTTTATGTCATTAAAGAAAAATATAAAAAGCAACATCATGCATTTAAATGCAATCCCTTTTTTTATAAGTACATTCAATAAAGATATTCTATTCTTAATAAAGTAGTTTTTTTTCATATAGGTAAAATTTATTGTATAGAGATAATATGCGTTATGGCTCGCCATTCCGCAAGCTCGTATCTCCTTTTTATTTATTAGTTTGCGTCCTCAAACATTTTGTTAATGGCGATTTCATAAAAAATTTTAGAATGATAATTAATTAAAATATGATTTTTTTTGTAACTGTAACTCCATTATCGTTTTCAACTTGAACTAGTAATAATTGGTTGTTTTTTGCGATGTCTGAAATTAGTATTTCTGAAGTATCTACATTAGTTTTATTGTAAAGTAATCTTCCAGTACTATCAAAAATCGTAACAGAATGTATTTGACTAGCAAGCGATTTAACAATAATATCAGAATAATTAGCATAACATAAAACACTATTCTCTGTTTTTATATTTGGATTTAAACTTAGTGCTTCGTTATTAAATCTAAGTTCAAATCGGTTGTCAAAAGTTCCCTGTATGCTTGTAAAGGTATACATCCCAGATTTAATATCATGAAAAGTTGATGTAGCATTGTCTAATAAATAAACGGATTGGTTTTCAAAGATACTATCATACTGGTATAAGTTTAAAGTGAATTCACCACTTAAGGTAGTATAAAATCCTAATGGGATACTATCGCTTGGGTTGAATGGCAAAGATTTACCTTGTATGACTAGCTTATCATCACCAATTTTTGTGTAAATTTTTACATCCCCAGACGGTATCATTTTAGTGTCATAACCCCAATCTAGACCATCTGTTGCTCCTTCAACATAACCAACCATTGTTTGATTGAATTTCCCATTTTGATGAATTATTTCAACCCACAATCGGTTTTTTTCAACCTCGTCAGAATTGGTTGCATTATTTCTATAAAATTGTGAATTAGTATATCCTACTATGTTTTTTCGCATATCGTTGTTAAATACAACATTGCCAGACGATGTGCCTCCTTTAACCATAAAACTTTGACCTGCACCTATAAATTGGCCTGGAGGAGTATTATTTCCAGAACTAACCGAAGGAAGACCCACAGATCCCGTAAAATTGTATGTTGCATAGTCATCAGAAGTATAACTTGATATGTGCGGAAAAAGAGGGTTTAAAGCGGCAATCGGAAGCGTGTTGTGTGTCCAATAAAAAATAGCTCCGTCTAGCAAAGTACTGTTGGCTAATAAAAATTTATTAGCATCTACAGCGGAAGGATAAGGATTTCCTAATAAATTCCAATTAGCAGAACCACCTTGCGACGGCACAGAAATAAGACCATTGTTTGGCACACCCAAAAAAGAACCTTGAAAAACAGTTCCAGTTCCTGTTGAAGGATACCCATCAGGGGCGCGTATGATATATCCTTTACCAGCAATCATAGGACTATTTGCTATACCATTGGCCCAAGCTTGGGTTAGATGATTCCAATGATAAATCCTATTTGTTGGTGTTCCTGGTGAGAATTGAAATGGCGTAACTCCTGCAACAGGAGAGGACCAATAGGTATAATCTAACATGCGAACTGGCTGCGAATCTCTTTTGTAAAGTATTTTACCTACGTTAACAGCAGCATCATTTTCCTGAATTAAGCTAGCATTATTTTCAAAAATCACGGTGGCAGCATCGTCCACAACTAATTTCTCTTTTAATAAAATAAAATCTCCGCTTCGAACAGTGAACGTACCGGAAACTATTTTTAAGTTACAAGCCTCCATCAATGCACTTCCATTGACTGTAGTATCAAAATTTCCTTGAATTCTAACTGGTAAAGCTGGCAACGGGTTACTTCCAAAACTCCAAGAAGTTCCATTCCAGGTATTCACTCCTGTAACTTTCACGCCCCAAGACGATCTTGTTCCCGCAACGGTGTTATGATTACAGCCAACATCTCTTTTATACCACATATCTACACCAGCTCTCTCTACTGGAATAGTAGCAGCTGTTTGTCCTGGCAGTGGTACATAATTATCATCATCTGCATAAGAATAGTACCATTGATAATTCAATCCCGTTGCTTTTTCATCATTAACAACACTTAAAGTAACTGCTTCATCTTTACAAAAATTCTCAGTACCTAATATTGCTTCACCAGCAGCCGGAGCACCGCCACATTGGAAAGTAAAACGAATGTTTGGTCTGAATTTTCTGTATTGAGTATTTAAAGCTGGAGAAGTATTGTTAGGTCCTCCCGATATCTGCATACTGCAACCCGCGATGGAACCTGCTCCGTTGTTGTTGTTGTTGCTATAAAGGCTTCTTGTTAAAGTCCAAGCATCACTCCCTGAAGGCTGAGAATGAAATCTACCTGTGAATTCGTATCTTCCGGTGCTAAACGAAGTAGATGGTGGTGAATTTCTTGGATCTGCTTTACAAATTTCAACCACTATACTATCGACGCCATTCCAAAGAAATGGAGTATTTAATGGAATTTCTACCCAACCCGCTTGACTGATGGTTAAAGTAGGCAGGGTTTTTACCACAGTAAGTGGTTCTGGCGTTGGTGAACCCGCCCAAGTACAAAAACCCGGTGGTGGCATGGTTATACCCCATACTGGAATCGCTGGAATAACTGAAACATCTCCATTATAGGTCGCTTTGGTGTGCCCCATACTGATTGTAATATTTTGCATTTGATAGGTATGCAAAGTTGCAGATCCAGTTAATGCGGAAACGTGAAACGCCAAAGAAGAAATTCTCGTATAGCCAGAGCTGTATGCACCCTGATTATTTAACTCATCAGCTTCATATAAAAACTGCACACGACTATCCTTTCTATTCGGCAAGAAAGGAGCAGGCCACATGTTCACTGAAGAAGAACCTATATTTACTGGAGTTGCACCATTTGCTTCCAAAACAAACTGACCGTTTTGGCTGTGTAGATTTCCAGAGCAAAAAGCCATGAAAATCAAAATGAACATTGCTTTGTAAAGAAAGCAAAAATTCTTTTTATTAAATGTATTTGTCTTTTTCATAATCTGTAGCATGAATAAATATTAATAAATATATGAAAAATAATTTTAAAACTTTTAATAAATTAAATGTATTGAATATCAATTAAATAAAACCCATTTCAATTGTAACACTTTATTTGACAAAAGTAATCATTTTATTATATAGAAAAAAAATTATCGACAAAATGTTAAAAAAAGCAGCTATTGCGCAAAGTAGTAACCGTTAAACGTTATTATGTGCACATGATGGGCATAAATAAAGCAATCTTGTTCTTAGTTTTGTATTCCATTTAACTCAATTTGCTCCTATTTAGAAAAACTTATTAACAAAAAAATAAAAAATAAATAACGTTAATTTATTTTTATGAACGCTATGTTTTAAAAATCGAAAAAAATCAGCTGTCTTCTACTGTTTTATAATTCAATACTTAATTCACTTACTGTGGTAATGGTTTCAATAAAAAAATCAATTTATTTTAAATCGAACTCTCGTTAATTCGATAAGGGAGTTTTTAATTTTTGACCAACTATCATAGTTTTTTTGAAAAAGGGAACCCATTTAATACCACCAATTCATATTAGTTTTTTTACTTTTGCACACAAATTGAATGTTTCTTTAATTTTTTAAACTAATTTATTGTAAATGTATAGAAGTCATAATTGCGGCGAGCTTAACGCCTCACACATCAATCAAGAAGTTACTCTTGCGGGTTGGGTTCAAAAATCAAGAGATAAAGGATTTATGAATTGGGTTGATTTGCGTGACCGTTATGGAATTACGCAATTGTTATTTGACGAAAGTCGTTCAAAAAAATCGGTTTTTGAGCTAGCAAAAACCCTTGGAAGAGAATACGTAGTTCAAGTAAAGGGAACCGTGATTGAGCGTGAAGCCAAAAATAAAAACATGGCAACAGGTGACATTGAAATTTTGGTTACAGAAATGACCCTACTTAATGCCGCAATAACGCCTCCATTTACTATTGAAGACGAAACCGATGGTGGTGAAGACATTAGAATGAAATACCGATACCTTGATATTCGTAGAAATCCGGTTAAGAATAGTTTATTGTTCCGTCATAAAGTAGCACAAGCCGTTAGAAATTACCTTTCTGATTTGGATTTTTGTGAAGTTGAAACCCCTTATTTAATTAAATCAACTCCAGAAGGCGCAAGAGATTTCGTTGTGCCCAGCCGCATGAATGCAGGACAGTTTTATGCCTTGCCACAATCGCCACAAACATTCAAGCAACTATTGATGGTGGGCGGTATGGACAAATATTTTCAAATCGTAAAATGTTTTCGTGATGAAGATTTACGTGCCGATAGACAGCCCGAGTTTACACAAATCGATTGCGAAATGGCATTTGTGGAACAAGAAGATATTCTAAATGTTTTTGAAGGACTAACACGCCATTTACTTAAAGAAATAAAAGGTATAGAAGTAGAAAAATTCCCAAGAATTACCTATGATTATGCCATGAAAACTTATGGAAACGACAAACCAGATATTCGTTTTGAAATGAAATTTGGCGAGTTGAATGAAGTAGCGAAGCACAAAGATTTTCCAGTTTTCAATACTGCCGAATTAGTTGTTGGAATTGCAGCTCCAAATTGTGCAACCTATACTCGTAAAGAAATTGATGCTTTAATTGATTGGGTAAAACGACCACAAATTGGCGCATCAGGAATGGTTTATGTAAAATGTGAAGCCGATGGAACATTCAAATCATCAGTAGATAAATTCTACGATCAAGAAGATTTGAAGAAATGGGCAGAAATTACTGGTGCAAAAGCTGGCGATATGATTTTTGTACTTTCTGGTCCGGCTGATAAAACTCGGGCGCAACTTTCTGCATTGAGAATGGAATTAGCAACAAGATTAGGATTGAGAAATCCAGCAGAATTTGCTCCATTATGGGTGGTTGATTTTCCATTATTAGAATTGGACGAAGAAAGCGGAAGATGGCACGCCATGCACCATCCGTTTACCTCTCCCAAACCAGAAGACATGGAATTATTGGCAACAAATCCAGGAAAAGTTCGCGCTAATGCTTATGATATGGTATTAAACGGAAACGAAATTGGCGGTGGTTCTATCAGAATTCACGATAAGGCTACACAACAATTAATGTTCAAATATTTAGGATTTACTGAAGAAGAAGCTAGAAATCAATTCGGATTCTTGATGGATGCTTTCCAATTTGGCGCACCACCACACGGAGGTTTAGCATTTGGATTGGATAGATTGGTTGCAATTCTTGGCGGACAAGAAACTATTAGAGATTTTATTGCTTTTCCTAAAAACAATTCAGGTAGAGATGTTATGATTGATGCTCCGTCGGTGATTGACGAGTCGCAATTGAACGAATTACATATTAAATTGAAATTATAACAAATGAAAGAAATTACCCACAACTATTTGTTTTTCGTTCTACTATTTTCACCAATTGTACTATTTTCTCAAGTTGTTGAATGGTCGAGCGTAATGGGAGGTCAAAGAGAGGAAGTAGGAAATTCTATTTGTTTAGACCCAAATGGAAATGTGATTACAACGGGTAGTTTTCAGGATATTTGTTATGGTAGCAATTTTGCGCTTTTTAGCCAAGGCTCAAATGATATTTATGTACAAAAATTATCATCCATTGGTGCTGTTCTGTGGACAAAACAATACGGCAGTATAAATTCAGATAACGGTCACTCGGTTATCACAGATAGTTTAGGCAACATTTATGTCGCTGGAACGTTTGTGGGAACAGTTTTATTTGAACAAGGCTCGTTAAGCTCTGGTGTTACTACCGGAAATTATTTTGTTTTAAAACTAGATCCAAACGGAACTATCATTTGGAGAAAAGCAGTTCCTGCCTCCAACTCGCAACGACCAAAACTAGCTATTGACAGCGCAGATAATTTATTTCTTACCGGTGCTTTTACCGATACAAGAACATTTGGCAATGTAAGTCTAAGTGCTGCAAATGGTAGAGGTTTTGTAACAAAATTAAATATAACTGATGGAAACATAGTTTGGACAACCCAATTTGGATCAGGTACGTCGTTAAATGGAACGCCTGTACCAGTAAATGTGACAACATCGAATATTACAACCGATGCACTTGGCAACACCTATTTAACTGGATGTTTCGCAGGTCATGGCCGTTTTGGAAGCCAAACCGTCCTAATTCCAAATTCTGATAATAATTCATATATCATGAAGTTAAACAGTGCAGGCGTCATTTTATGGACTAAATTTTATACTGGAAGAACGCAGGGAACGTCAATTGTCGCAGATGCAAGCAACAACATTTATGTAGCAGGGAATTATTTTGGATCTGCTTTAATAAATGGTACTACCTACGTCGCGCCACTAAATTTATACTCCATTTTTTTTCAAAAAATGGATAGCGACGGCAATATAATTTGGTTTAAAAACTACGATATCCGTGAACCAAATCAACATGAAGCGCTACCACAGCTAACAATTGATAACCTCGCGAATTTGTTTTTTAGTTGCAGATTTGGAACCTTTAGCGCTACTGATGCGATAACTTTTGAAAACCAGGTACTTCGCGATTTAGTCAGTACTCAACCAAATATTTTAAAACCACAATTGTTGGCTAGCTTCGACAGCAACGGAAACAATTTATGGGTAAACCAATATGAAGCGCTGGCAGATAACTTTCTTTTTGGTGTTTATCCAGATAAAACTACAAATATTGCAGTAAGTCAAAATGGCTTATATTTTACAAGCGGTAGTTCTACTTTTAACAATGTTCAATATTCAGGTCAAAGTGGAACCAATATTTTTACCGCAAAATTAACATTGCCCTACAATTTGAATACACCATTATTTGAAAATAATGACGCAACAGTTAATTTATTTCCAAATCCTACAACGGGAACAATCAATCTTAAATTCAACACGACCTATACCTTAGTTCAAGTTGCTGTTTATAATACTTTTGGTCAATTAATTAATAACATTAAATTTAGCAACACAGACTATGCTTCGTTGGATTTACCTATTGTGGCAGGCACTTTTTTCATTGAAATAGCACTTGATGGCAAAAAATCAGTAAAAAAAGTAGTTAAACTTTAAAGTTTACTTTTGTCTGGATAAAAATTTGCTTTGTCACTTTTAATTTTGTTCACTAAAACTGTAAAAGCAAAAACCTATATTAGTACAAATTAGGACTGTTTTCACGATTTTATTTAAATTGTAGGAAGTAATTCTTAATCAATATTTTAACTTTAAAATAAAAATTGCTTTTTTTTCAATTAAAATGCTTGTTTTGTCACAATTAAAATTATCTTTGATTATTATTAATTTTTTTTTATTACAAAATGCGCACAGGAACAGTAAAATTTTTCAACGAGTCTAAAGGTTATGGTTTCATTACAGATGATGAAACTGGAAAAGACATTTTCGTACATGCAACCGGAGTTAAAACTGAAAATTTAGCAGAAGGAGACAAAGTATCTTACGAAGAAGAAGAGGGAAGAAAAGGTAAAGTAGCAGCTCAAGTAGTGGCTATCGAAGACTAATATATATTATTTTTTGACTACCTAAATTAATTAACGTCTCGAGTACATCGAGACGTTTTTTTTACATCTAGCAAATTATTTAAAATCATTTTAAATAGTGATTTTTTAAGAACATAATAACAAACGTTTATCGTTTGATTTTTGCGAATTAAATATTGCGCTGTATATTTGTAACTATTTTGAAAAACATATAATTTTATCATGCAATCAAACCAATTAGATTACATTCCAATATTAATGCAGACACTATTAGCAGTAGGTTTCGTGGTGGGAATGATCGTAATATCAAGTTTTTTAGGCCCTAAAAGAAGTTCGCAGAATAAAGATAAAAATTTTGAATGTGGAATTGAATCAGTGGGAAATGCAAGAATTCCGTTTTCGGTTAAATACTTCTTAGTTGCCATCCTTTTTGTACTGTTTGATGTCGAGGTTATATTTTTATATCCTTGGGCTGTCAATTTCAAAGATTTAGGCTACGATGGATTGATAAAAATGGTAATTTTTATGTCTTTGTTGTTAATAGGTTTCTTTTATATTATCAAGAAGAAAGCACTAGAATGGGAATAAAAACAATTGCTATGAGTGAAACAAAAACAAATATGGTTGCTCCACCAGAAGGAGTAGTAGGTGAAGGGTTTTTTGCAACAAAATTAAATGATGTTGTAGGTTTAGCGCGCGCTAATTCACTTTGGCCATTACCCTTTGCAACTTCTTGTTGCGGTATTGAATTTATGGCTACAATGGCGTCGCATTATGATTTGGCTCGTTTTGGTTCAGAAAGAGTAAGCTTTTCTCCGCGCCAAGCAGACATGTTAATGGTCATGGGTACAATTTCTAAAAAAATGGCGCCAATTCTTCGTCAAGTATATGAGCAAATGTCAGAACCAAGATGGGTTATTGCTGTTGGTGCGTGTGCAAGTTCAGGTGGTGTTTTTGACACCTATTCTGTACTCCAAGGAATTGACAAAGTTATACCTGTTGATGTTTATGTACCAGGTTGTCCTCCAAGACCAGAACAAATAGTAGATGGAGTAATGCAATTGCAAGAACTCGTTAGAAATGAGTCTGTACGTAGGAGAAATTCACCAGAGTACAAAGAATTATTAGCTTCTTATAACCTGTAATATGGCAATTGATACCGTTATTATTCAAAATAAAGTAACCGATGTGTTTGGATCATCTGTTTCTAATTTTAGAACACAGCGAGACATTTTTTGTTTTGATGTAGATTCGCAAAAAGCCCATGATTTGGTTAAATTCCTGAAAGATGATGCTGATTTAAATTTTCATTTTCTGACGGATTTAGCAGGAATCCACTATCCTGATAATGAACAATCCAAACAATACGCTGTAACCTATCAATTACACAATTGGATAGAAAACACCCGTGTGCGAGTTAAAACATACCTCGACGGCGAAAATCCTGAAATTAAATCAATAATTGATTTATTTTTGTGCTCTAACTGGATGGAAAGAGAAGCATGGGATTTTTATGGGATTAAGTTTACTGGTCATCCGCAATTAAAACGAATTCTCAACATGGATGAAATGGTTTCACACCCAATGCGCAAAGAATTCCCAATGGAAGACACTGGAAGAACAGATAAAGACGATCGTTTCTTTGGACGAACACCAATTAGTAACTAATTTAAAGTAATTCAATATTATAAATGTCAGATTTATTATTACCACCTGAACATCGTTACTCTAAGATAATAGAACAATCTCGAAATGAAGATGGTAGCGAGTTTTCTATACTAAATCTTGGTCCAACACACCCAGCAACGCACGGTATTTTTCAAAATATTCTTCTAATGGACGGCGAGCGCATTTTGGATGCTGAGCCAACAATTGGATACATTCATCGCGCTTTTGAAAAAATTGCCGAAAACCGTCCGTTTTACCAAATCAATGTTTTGACCGATAGAATGAATTATTGTTCGTCGCCTATAAATAACATGGCTTGGTGGATGACTGTTGAAAAATTACTGCATATTGAAGTACCTAAAAGAGCGCAATATCTACGTGTAATTGTAATGGAGTTAGCGCGAATCACGGACCATCTTATTTGTAACTCGATTCTTGGTGTTGATACTGGTGCTTATACTGGCTTCTTATATGTATTCCAATTCAGGGAAAAGATTTATGAAATATATGAAGAAATTTGTGGCGCACGACTTACAACAAATATGGGCAGAATTGGAGGCTTTGAAAGAGATTGGTCGCCAGAAGCATTTAGAAAACTAGAAGTATTCCTAGAAGAATTTCCTATATGTTGGAAAGAATTTGAAAATTTATTTGAAAGAAATAGAATATTTATTGATAGAACCGCAAATGTTGGACCAATTTCAGCCGAAAAAGCGATGCAATATGGGTTTACTGGGCCAAATTTGAGAGCAGCAGGAATTGATTACGATGTTAGAAAAGCATCACCCTATTCTTCCTACGAAGATTTTGAATTCGATATACCAGTGGGTAAATCAGGTGATACTTATGACCGATTTTGCGTCAGAAACGCCGAAGTTTGGGAGAGTTTAAAAATCATTCGTCAAGCGTTAGATAAATTACCTGAAGGTCCATATCATGCCGATGTTCCCGATTATTATTTACCTCCAAAAGAGGACGTTTACACGAACATGGAAAGCTTAATTTACCATTTTAAAATTGTAATGGGTGAGGTGCCTGTTCCGGTTGATGAAATATATCATGCTGTTGAAGGTGGAAATGGCGAACTAGGCTTCTATTTAATTACGGACGGAAGCAGAACACCGTATCGTTTAAAAATGAGAAGACCATGTTATATTTATTACCAAGCCTATACTGAGATGATTAAAGGCGGAATGTTATCAGATGCCATAGTTATATTATCAAGTTTAAACGTAATTGCAGGCGAATTAGACGCATAAATCAATTAAAAAAACGAGGATTAAAAAGTAAAAATTTAATTCCCAAAAATAAATCTTTGTGAACTTTGTGCATTCTTAGTGCGCTTAGTGGTTAAAAGAAATTAGAAATGGAAAGAACACACATAAAACAAGAAATTAATATAACTCCACAGTTAATGGAGCGAATTAATGAATTGATTAGTCACTACCCAGAAGGAAAACAAAAATCGGCTTTACTTCCTATATTACATGAAGTTCAGGATGCTCACAACGATTGGTTAAGCATCGAACTTCAAAATAAAGTTGCCGAAATTTTACAAATCCAACCTATTGAAGTATACGAAGTGGTTACTTTCTATACCATGTACAATCAACGTCCAATAGGCAAGTATATGTTCGAATTTTGCCAAACTTCCCCATGTTGTCAAAACGGTGTAGAAGATTTAATTGATTATACTTGTTCTAAGCTAGGAGTAAAAGTTGGCGAACCAACAGCTGATGGACAATTTGAAGTTCGTGGCGTTGAATGTCTTGGTGCTTGTGGTTATGCGCCAATGATGCAATTGGGCGATTTCTACCAAGAGCATTTAACAAAAGAAAAAATCGATCAGTTAGTATCTGATTGTAAAGACGGAAAAATCACTTTACACGATAAATAAGAAAATGGAAAACAATCATTTGACATACTTCAAAATCGAAAACTTCAAGAAATTTGATTCTCTTGAGGTAAATGATATTGGACAATTCAATTTGATTGTTGGAGATAATAATGTTGGGAAAACTTGTTTATTGGAAGCTTTGTTGTTCGACGATAATTTTATTAGATGGATAAGAAATTATCATCATACATTATATTTAAGAGGAATTAATTTTGGTCCAAAAAACATTAATTTAAAAGATATAGAATTTCCTAAACAAAGTTATTTTAGTTATTTAACAAATAATGATTCGAAAAAAATTAATATTGAGACCTTAACAAAAAAAGATAAACAAAATTTATCAATTGAATATGTGTCATTCAATGATTTACAAAAATCTGACTTTTCTAAAAGAAAAGATAATTATGAATTTGAAAATTTAGAACATTGGATAAAATTTTACAAAAATTCTGAATTTGAAGAGTTACAATTTATGTATTTAGATAATTTAGAAAGAATAGATGAATACTGGCCATATATTCAATTTAATGTCTCTTATAGTAACGATGTTGAAGATTTCTTAAGAATATTAGAAAGAAAAAGGCTAGATGATGATCAAAAAGTTAATGAGTTATCTTACAATCATAAAAAAGAATTAATTAGTATTTTAAACAACATATTTGATATCGAAATTGTTGATTTTTTAACAAAATATCATGGTGATAATGGTATGATAAGTATAGCAACTAAAACAAATGTAAATTATGTACCTATAACTCAATTTGGAGATGGTTTCAACAAAATTTTTAGATATCTAGTTGAAATAATGTATGTTAGAGAAAACAAAGACAATAGAATAATGATAGATGAGATTGATACAGGAATTCATTATACTAAACATAAAGATTTTTGGGTTAATATTTTAAAAGTATGTAAAGAATTTGATGTTCAATTATTTGCTACCACACATTCTAAAGAGTTTGCTCAAGCATACGTTGACGCTGCAAAAGATTTAAACTTGGACATTCAAAATGAATTGAGATTAATTGAATTATATCATTCAAAGCAGAAAGTTTTTTCAGGAACAATCAAAGATGTTGAGAATATAGACTATTCAGTTAAAAATTTACCTTTTAGAGGAGAGAATATTTATGATTGATATAGTTATTTTTGTTGAGGATAAAAATGATGTTGTTTTTGTACGTGATTTTATTTTAAAAAATTATTGCAATTCAGACATAGCTTGTTCTAAATATGTAACTGAAAAAGAATATGAAATTATAGTTGGAGCAATAAAAGTTTTAATTGCTGACACCAATAAAGGTAATACTGAAGAAGAAAAAACAGGAGGTTGGGCAAAAATTAAAGGTCAAATTAATTCTAATTTCTTTATCAAACAAATTAATGAAAATGAAAATATAAAGTTTATTACATTGTTTGATGCAGACGAAGATAAAACAGATAATATTACAAAAAAAGAAACCGATATTAATAATTGGTTGAGTGATAAAAAGTATAAAATTGATAGATTTTATTTACCATTTAATAATAGCGAAAGTCATAATTTAGAACAGTTATTAGAATTATCATTCAACAAAAGTATATTGGAATGTTGGAATGCTTTTATGAGTTGCATGGTTAAAGATGGGAACAATGAAGCAGAAGAACCAAAAAGTAAAAAAGGAAAAATTATTATTTACAAAGATATTTATTCAAGTTTAAAAAATAATAAGAATGAATATTTATCAGAAATGTGGAATTTAGATGTTCAAACTAATGAAAATCTAAAACCTTTAAAACAATTTTTAGACCAGTATTTAAACTAATATGGGAAGAAAAATATTATTAGACAAAATCAACGTTCCAGGAATTAAAACCTATGAAGTATACCGTCGTGAAGGCGGTTATGCATCTGTTGAAAAAGCCCTGAAAAAAATGACCCCAGATGAAGTGGTTGAAGAAGTGAAAACTTCGGGACTTCGTGGTCGTGGTGGCGCAGGTTTCCCAGCTGGAATGAAGTGGAGTTTTATTGATAAAAAATCAGGAAACCCTAGACATTTGGTATGTAATGCTGACGAGTCAGAGCCTGGAACTTTCAAAGACAGATATTTAATGGAGTACATTCCTCACCTATTGATTGAAGGGATGATTACTTCAAGTTATGCTTTGGGTGCCAACTTATCCTATATTTACATTCGTGGAGAATACATGTGGATTTACAAAATTCTAGAAAAAGCAATAGCCGAAGCAAAAGCTGCTGGCTGGCTAGGAAAAAACATACTAGGTTCTGGTTACGATTTAGAACTTTTTGTTCAAATTGGTGCTGGTGCTTATATTTGCGGAGAAGAAACTGCATTAATTGAAAGTTTAGAAGGAAATCGAGGAAATCCAAGATTAAAACCACCTTTCCCCGCGGTTAAAGGACTGTGGCAGAATCCAACTGTGGTTAATAATGTAGAAACTATTGCTGCTGTGCCTTGGATTGTGAACAATTCTGGTGCTGATTATGCCGCAATTGGAATTGGTCGCTCTACTGGAACCAAATTAATTTCCGCCTCTGGAAATATTAAAAATCAAGGCGTTTTCGAAATTGAATTAGGGGTTTCTGTCTACGAATTCATCAATTCTGATCAATATTGTGGCGGAATGCAAACCGATAGACCTTTAAAAGCACTAGTTCCAGGAGGAAGTTCGGTACCCATTTTACCAGCGAATTTAATCTATAAAACCGCTGCTGGTGAAGACCGCTTGATGACTTACGAAAGTTTATCAGATGGTGGTTTTGCAACAGGTTCTATGCTAGGTTCTGGAGGATTTATTGTTTATGATGACCGAGCTTGTATTGTTAGAAACACATGGAATTTTGCACGTTTTTACCACCATGAATCCTGTGGACAATGCACGCCTTGCCGTGAAGGAACAGGTTGGTTAGAAAAAGTATTATGGAGAATAGAAAATGGTCAAGGACGCGAAGAAGATATTGAATTGTTGTGGAGTATTCAATCAAAAATTGAAGGGAACACGATTTGTCCTTTGGGTGACGCGGCTTCATGGCCTGTTGCTGCAGCAATTCGTCACTTCAGAGAAGAATTTGAATATCATATTCGTTTTCCTGAGAAAATTAAAAATAGAGATCACTTTGTGAATGAGCCATTTGAAAAAGTAAAGCATCTAGTAGCAAAACAAGAAGTATAAATTAAAAGTACGAAGTTAAAAGTTGGAAGTACAAAGTGGAAACACTTAAACTTTTAAACTTTTAAACTTTTAAACAATTTGAAAATGAAAGTAACGATAGACGGTCAAGAAATAGAAGTAGCACCAGGAACGACAATCCTACAAGCTGCTCGTATGATTGGTGGAGAATCTGTTCCGCCAGCCATGTGTTATTATTCTAAACTAAAAGGAACTGGCGGAAAATGCCGTTGCTGTTTAGTAGACGTTACTAAAGGCAGCGATGCTGACCCACGACCAATGCCTAAGTTAGTAGCATCGTGTGTCACAGGTTGTCAAGACGGAATGGAAGTAGCTAGCAAAAAATCTGACAGAGTTACCGAAGCCAGAAAAGCCGTAACCGAATTTCTTTTGATAAATCACCCATTAGATTGTCCAGTTTGTGACCAAGCAGGAGAATGTGATTTGCAAAACCTAAGTTTCGAACACGGAAAACTTCAACATCGATTTATTGAAGAAAAGCGAACTTTTGAACCAGAAGATATTGGCGATAAAATTCAACTACACATGAACCGTTGTATCGTTTGTCAACGTTGTGTTGAAGTAGCCGACCAGTTAACTGATGGCAGAGTACACGGGGTTTTAAATCGTGGTGATCATTCTCAAATATCTACTTGCGTTTCAGCAGCCATTGATAACGAATTTTCTGGAAACATGATTGATGTTTGTCCAGTTGGAGCGTTAACTGATAAAACATTCCGTTTCAAATCTAGAGTTTGGTTTAATAAACCATTCAACGCTCACAGAGATTGTGATAAATGTTGTGGAAAAACGACCGTTTGGATGTTTGGTAACGAAATACAAAGAGTTACTGCTCGAAAAGATGAATACCATGAAGTAGAAGAATTCATCTGTAACACCTGTCGTTTTGACAAAAAAGAAGTTTCAGACTGGGTTATTGAAGGTCCACGTAAATTTGAAAAGGACTCTGTTATTAATCAAAATAAACACTACGGAAAAACGGACACTGTTGTAATTAATACCGAAAAAGGTATTTTACAAGGAAGAGACATTGACCGTAAAAAAATTAGTATGGCTGAAATTGACTACAATGAGAAAATCGATGGTAATCCTTTAAAAACAACAAAATAATGGACAGTGCATTTATCATAGAAAAGAGTATTTTCATTTTTGCTGTTTTTTCCATAACCATGCTGATGGCCATGTATTCTACTTGGGCAGAACGAAAAGTTGCCGCTTTTTTGCAAGATAGAGTTGGTCCTAATCGTGCCGGTTGGGGCGGATTATTACAACCGCTTGCCGATGGAACAAAATTATTTGCTAAAGAGGAATTCTTCCCCAATACACCCAACCGTTTTTTATTTATAGTTGGACCAGCAATTGCCATGAGTACTGCATTAATGACCAGCGCAGTAATTCCGTGGGGTGATAAATTAGAAATTTTTGGTAGAACCGTAATCCTTCAAGCTACAGATATCGATGTGGCTATATTATATGTTTTTGGAATTATATCAGTAGGTGTTTATGGAATTATGATTGGTGGATGGGCTTCTAACAATAAATTTTCATTGATGAGCTCGGTAAGAGCAGCATCGCAAATGGTTTCATATGAAATTGCAATGGGATTATCTATTATTGCTTTATTGATGATGTCTGGATCATTGAGTTTAAAAGTAATTGCAGAACAACAAGCTGGAATGAACTGGAATGTTTTCTATCAACCAGTTGGCTTTCTTATCTTCTTAATTTGTGCTTTTGCAGAAACCAATAGAACGCCTTTTGATTTAGCCGAATGTGAGTCGGAACTTATTGGCGGTTATCATACTGAATATTCCTCAATGAAAATGGGTTTTTACTTGTTTGCCGAGTATGCTAACATGTTTATTTCATCAGCAATTCTAGCTGTATTATACTTTGGAGCTTATAACTATCCTGGAATGCAGTGGATGGTTGACAATGTGGGTGTTAATATTGCTAACATCATTGGTATTTTGGTTTTATTTTTAAAAATATGTGGTTTTATCTTTTTCTACATGTGGATTAGATGGACAATTCCACGTTTTAGATATGATCAATTAATGCACTTAGGATGGAAGATATTAATTCCATTGGCAATAATAAATATTATGGCAACCGGAGTTTGTATTCTAGTTTTTAAATAAAGAAGTATGTCAACAGCTATTCAAAATATATCGTTATCTGGCAAAAAGAAGCAAGTTTCCAATAAGGAAATGACGTTTTTAGAAAGAATGTATCTTGTGGCAATTGTTAAGGGATTGCTTATTACTATAAAACATTTTTTTAGAAAAAAAGCTACTATTCAATATCCGGAACAAGTTAGAGAATTCAGCCCAGTTTATCGCGGAAAACATACCTTAAAAAGAGATGAACTTGGTCGAGAGAATTGCACAGCATGTGGACTTTGCGCATTATCTTGCCCAGCTGAAGCCATTACTATGAAAGCCGCGGAAAGAAAAAAAGGTGAAGAACATCTTTATAGAGAAGAAAAATATGCTGAGATTTATGAAATTAATATGCTTCGTTGTATTTTTTGTGGATTGTGTGAAGAAGCATGTCCAAAAGATGCTATATATTTGACCCTTTCTAAAGAGTTGGTTCCAGCATTGTATGAAAGAGAAGATTTTATTTATGGGAAAGATAAATTAGTCATGCCTCTTGAAATAGCTGTTAAAAACACTCAATTAAAAAACGCCAACTAATGTCGTCAGTATTACTCATTTTTTATGTCCTTGCAGCCTTTACTCTGGCAACAGCATTCTTAACAATTTACAGTAAAAATCCAATTCATAGCGCTATTTATTTAGTATTATGTATGGTATCTATTATGGGACATTACTTGTTGCTTAATGCCCAGTTTCTTGCCATCGTGCAACTAATTGTTTATGCAGGAGCCATTATGGTATTGATGCTATTTACCATCATGTTAATGAACCTCAACAAAGAAGACGAAGTTCACAAACCTAGAATAACACGGCTAGGTGCTGTTGTTATCTTTGTTTTGATGAGCATTGTTTTAATCACCATTTTTATCAATTCAAAAACAATTATGGGTGAATACGACAGCTCCGGTGAAGATTTTCAATCGATAAAGGTTTTAGGAAAAGTATTATTGAACGAATATATGGTTCCATTTGAATTTGCTTCTATTTTATTATTGGTAGCAATGATTGGAACAGTATTATTGACTAAAAAAGAAAAAGACCAGAAATAATGATAGAAAATATTTTAAATATAATAGGTATTGAAAATTACCTCTTCCTAACGGTTCTTCTTTTCTGTATTGGTGTTTTTGGAGTGTTGTATCGCCGAAATGCTATTATCGTTTTTATGTCCATTGAAATAATGTTAAATGCGGTAAACTTGCTATTCGTAGCATTCTCCACCTATCATCAAGATGCCGAAGGACAAGTTTTTGTATTCTTCTCTATGGCTGTTGCAGCAGCAGAAGTTGCCGTTGGATTAGCAATCTTAGTATCTGTCTACAGAAATCTCGGCTCTATTGATATCGACAACTTAAAGAATTTAAAAGGATAATCTGCGATGGAAACAAATTTAGCTTTAACATTATTACTTGCTCCGTTTATTGGATTCCTTTTCAATATTTTCTTTGGTAAAAAAGTGAGCAAAGGTTTTTCGGGTGCGATTGGAACTATTACAGTTATTGTATCTTTTTTACTAAGTCTTTATTTTTTTACGCAAATAAATAAAAGTGGTCCTTTTGAATTATCGCTTTTTGATTGGCTTGAATTAGCAAGTTTCAAAGTAGAACTCGGCCTTTTATTGGATCAATTGTCTGTTTTGTGGCTATTGTTTGTGACAGGAATTGGTTCTTTAATTCATTTATATTCTATCAGCTACATGCACGATGATGAGAATATGCATAAGTTTTTCGCTTATTTAAATTTGTTCGTTTTCTTCATGATAACGCTTGTAATTGGTAACAACTTACTAGTAATGTTCATTGGTTGGGAAGGCGTTGGATTATGTTCTTATTTGCTAATCGGGTTTTGGTATAAAAATCAACCTTACAATGATGCTGCCAAGAAAGCGTTTATTATGAACAGAATTGGAGATTTGGGCTACTTAATCGGGATTTTCATTCTTGCCAGTTTATTTTCTAGTTTAAATTACTACGAAATGAAAGAAGCAATAACCGCTGGCACTAACGACACTTTATTACTATCAATCGCCGCACTGTGTCTTTTCATTGGAGCAACAGGTAAATCAGCACAATTACCTTTATACACGTGGTTGCCTGATGCGATGGCTGGACCAACGCCGGTTTCTGCATTAATTCACGCAGCCACGATGGTTACTGCTGGTATCTTTATGATAACTAGAATGAATTTTTTATTCGATTTAACACCAGATGTTCAAAATATTATCGCTATTGTTGGAGCAATTACTGCTTTGGTTGCCGCTTCTATCGGATTATTACAAAATGATATTAAAAAAGTACTGGCTTATTCAACCGTTTCTCAATTAGGCTTAATGTTTTTAGCATTAGGACTTGGTGCCTATACGGTTGCTGTTTTCCATGTAATTACACATGCTTTTTTCAAAGCGTGTTTATTTTTAGGTTCGGGCTCGGTAATTCATGGATTGCACGGCGAACAAGACATGCGGAAAATGGGTGGTTTACGCAAAGCGATGCCCATTACGTTCTGGACAATGCTGATTTCAACATTAGCAATCGCTGGAATTTTTCCTTTTGCAGGTTTCTGGTCAAAAGACGAAATATTAATGGTTGCATTTGAACACAACAAAGTGTTATGGATAACCGCTTCTATCGCTTCAATAATGACAGCCTTTTATATGTTTAGATTAATGTATTTAACTTTCTTTAGAGAATTTAGAGGAACAGATGAGCAAAAACACCATTTGCATGAAAGTCCAAGTTTAATGACAATACCTTTAATAATTCTAGCAACTTTAGCTACAATTGGAGGTGCAATTAATTTGCCAGGAAGCATGTGGTTGAACCATTTTCTCGAACCCGTTTTAGTAGCAAAACACGAAGCACATCATCTGGGAACACAAGAATTTATATTGATGGGAATTGCCTTAGTTGGTGCACTTATTGGAATTATTTGGGCAAATGCAAAATACATCAAGCAAGGTTTTGTTCCTAAAGAGGATACTCAAATTGTTGATTTTTCAAAAACCATTTATAACAAATATTATGTTGATGAATTTTATACATTCTTGATAGTAAAACCGTTAAACGGACTTTCAAACTTTTTCAGAACAACTCTTGAACCCGCTCTAGGGAAAGTGGTATTTAGTTTAGGACATGCTGCTAGCGGATTGGGAACTCAGGGGAAAAAATTACAAAATGGAAATATTGGTTTATATCTTTTTGCTTTTGTGATTGGAGTTTGCGCCATCATTACTTATTTATTTATAACTCATATTCCACAATAATTTTTACATAATGGATGTAACTGCTGTATTATTATTACTTCTCGTTGGTTCAATTGCAACTTTTTTTGCTGGTAATAAATTAGCCTCTAAAATCGCCTTTCTTTTTAGTTTAGGTGCTTTTGGTTTATCTCTTTATTTGCTTAGCCTACTGAACAATGGACAAAACATTAGCTACTTTGGGAACTGGATAAGCAATCCAAATATAGCATTAGCTTTGAAAGCTGATGGACTATCGATGGCAATGGTTTTATTAACCACCGGATTAACCTCGTTGATTACTTTATCCTCTTTTGATACTAATTTTTCAAATACAAAAAACTTATATTCTTTAGTTCTTTTCATGTCATTTGCAATGACAGGAACTTTCTTAGCTTCAGATGGATTATTATATTATATATTTTGGGAATTAGCTCTAATCCCCATCTATTTTATTGCTTTAGTGTGGGGCAACGGCGATTTAGAAGAACGTAAAAAAGCGGTTGTAAAATTTTTTATATACACTCTTGGAGGTTCATTATTTATGCTTGTTGCTTTTGCCTATTTATATTCAAAAGCTGGAAGCTTTTTAATCGACGACTTGTATAAATTAGATTTATCTTCTACTGAACAATTTTGGATATTCCTTGCCTTTTTCTTGGCTTATGCTATTAAAATTCCTATTATCCCGTTTCACACTTGGCAAGCAAAAGTGTATCAAAAAGCGCCAACAGTAGGAACAATGTTACTTTCGGGTGTAATGCTAAAAATGGGATTATACAGTATTATTCGCTGGCAATTACCTATTGCGCCCAATGCAGCAAAAGAATACATGCCTGTTTTGATTGGTCTAAGTATCGCTGGAGTTATTTATGGCTCAATAGTGGCGTTGCGCCAAAAGGATTTGAAAAAATTATTGGCCTATTCATCATTAGCACACGTTGGGTTGATTGCTGCCGGCTGTTATACTTTAACGCTTGATGGTTTAAGTGGTGCGGTTTCACAAATGATTGCTCATGGTTTTGTAATCGTTGGGTTATTCTTTGCGGCTGAAATCATTTCAAGAAGATTTGAAACCTATGACATTACTGAAATGGGTGGCATTAGAGCACAAGCACCGCAATTTACATCCATGTTCATGTTATTAGTTTTAGCTTCTGTTGCACTACCAGGAACGTTTAATTTTGTTGGAGAGTTTACAGTTTTATATAGCTTAAGTCAAGCAAATATTTGGTTTGCAGTTTTAGGAGGATCAACGATAATTTTGGGTGCGTACTATATGTTAAAAATGTTCCAAAATGTAATGTTAGGAGAAACAAATTCTAAAATTTTCACTGATCTAACAACTACAGAAGTCATTACTTTTGTTGCAATAATTGCCTTTTTATTTTTCTTCGGATTATATCCAAAACCAATAGTAGATTTGGTATCACCAAGTTTAAAAGAAATTTTAACCAGTATTAATAACTAAGTCCAACCAATGAATACATTAATTGCCATATCAGGTTTAGGTGTTTTTTGTCTAATCGCTGAAATCTTCAATTTAAGAAAGCTATTGGTTCCGTTTACAATACTTGGTTTATTAGCTATACTTGGTCTTACGGTTTCCGAATTCAATTCACCGGGTTCCTATTACAACAATATGATTATAGTAGATAAATTCTCGGTTGCATTTTCAGCTTTATTTATTATTCTGACAATATTTTTGGTAGCTCTTAGTGGCGATTTTTATAAAGAACATCAAACAAAATTATCCGATTATATTGCCATCAAAATTTTCCTTTTAGTTGGTGCCGTTGCTATGGTTTCTTTTGGAAACTTATCCATGTTTTTTTTAGGAATTGAGGTATTATCTATTTCATTATACACCTTAGCAGCAAGCCGACGATTAGACGTTAAAAGCAATGAAGCTGGAATGAAATATTTTTTGATGGGTGCGTTTGCGTCTGGAATTCTTTTATTTGGAATTTGCCTTATTTATGGTGCTACAGGTTATTTTGACCTTGCTGCAATTAAAGAATTATCATTAGGTGCTGGAATTCCTATTTGGTTTCCTATAGGCATTACATTGATGTCAATAGGTATGTTGTTTAAAATTGCTGCTGCGCCTTTTCATTTTTGGGCTCCAGATGTTTATGAAGGATCTCCAACCATAACGACAGCAACAATGGGTACATTGGCAAAAGTAGTTGCTATGGCTGCTTTATATAAATTATTAAGTGGTATGACCGCATTGCTAATGCCGACGTTTGTTATGGTTATTGTTGTTGTTTCCATTCTTTCAATGACTGTAGGAAATATAATGGCGCTAAAACAAGACAATGTAAAACGTATGCTAGCATTTTCTGGTATATCTCACGCTGGGTTTATGTTGATGGCTATTTTAAGTTTAAATAGTGCAAGTAGTACACTTTTATATTATACAGCAGCCTATGCTTTGGCTGGTATTGCTTCTTTTGCAGTAATCATTTACGTTACACGTGATAAAGATAATCAAGCAGTTAGCAATTTCAATGGTCTTGGCAAAACCAATCCATTACTAGCTGCTATTTTAACAGCGTCTCTATTATCTATGGCAGGAATTCCAGTATTTGCAGGATTTTTTGCCAAATTTATTTTGTTTAGTCAAGCAATAAATGCAGGATATTTATTTTTGGTAATTATAGGAGTAATCAACTCAATAATTAGCATTGGATATTATTTCAAACTGATTTTAGCAATGTATACTAAAGAGTCTGCCGATGAAAAACAACCGGTCCCTTTTGTGTATTATTTTGTTGCAGTAGTTTCTATTTTTCTAAATTTATTGATGGGGATTTATCCCTCATTTGTGTTAAACTTATTGAGTTAAGATAACTTATAACTATTATAGCGGAAGTCATTTTTTTAAATAAAAGGTGGCTTTTCTTTTTATACAATGAATAAAGTAGTTTTATTAGTACTGTAAGTTATTATACATAGAGTGTTTATATGTAATCTATGCTCTTGATTGTAAAGCTTTTTACGTTTTTTACCTATAATTATTAAAACCAATATGGGACAGAAATTAAACGTAAACAACACAAACAGAAGTCTGCTAAATTCAAGAAATCACGCTACATTGGATTAAAACCATCCGCTGACAGTTATTGAGCAATAAATTAGTAAAGATCTAAAAAACAAAAAACCACTCTAAAAAGAGTGGTTTTACCGAATACTTCAAACAAATGTTATTCTTTAAGAAAACGTTTGGTGGTTGTAGCCGTTCCATTGCTTACTTCGATTAAATAAGCACCGTTTTTTAAATCCCCAACATAGATATTTTCATTTTCAATTTTCCCTCTAGCTAACTCTTGTCCCATCAAATTAAATATTCTATAAGTTGATGGCATTTCAAGATTAGAAATATTTAAAATATCCCCTTTAACAGGATTTGGATATAAATTAAATGATAATGTACTATCGCCTTCATCTATTCTTGCTGTAGATGTAATGTTTACAGTATAATCTTCTACTTCACCAAAGGAGAAGGTCTCACAAGATGTTGGCGATGCATTATATTTCATTGATACTCTCATTCTAGTCGCGCCTAACAAAGCGGTACTAGGAATTGTAAAACTTCCCGAAATCGGCGTTGCCGTTGTTCTGTTTCTATTAAATACTTGTTCACCAGCATCTAGGAAATCACCATCACGGTTATAATCTATCCATACTCTATAAGCCTCACTAAAAGTTGCACCGGTCCATCCTGGCGTTATGATGATTGTGTTACTTCTTCCACGAACTAAATTGGTAGAAAGTGATGTAAAATTGCCATAACCACCATTATTACCTGATAAGTTATTTATAGTTCCAAGTTGTACTCTATTTATAAACTCGTCAGCTGTACTATTTCCTCTAGAAACACAATAAGTAACTGTTGACACTGCCAAGGTTGTTACATTTACAGTATTACTATTTACAGAAACATTTCCAGCAGCATCTTTTGCTCTTACATTAAAAGTATAAGAAGTTGAGGCCGTTAAACCTGTAACAGCAAATGTAGTAGCTGTAGTAGTAGAACCTATTAGCGTTCCGTTTCTTAAAACATCATAGCCAGTAACAGCTACATTATCTGTGGCAACTGTCCATGAAAGATTGGTTGTCGTTTGTGTAGTACCAGACGCAGATAGTGCAGGCGATGACGGCGCGGTCGTATCAGCTGCCGGAGCTAAAGTTGTAACAGAAACAGCGTTGCTATCAGCAGATATATTTCCAGCAGCATCTTTCGCTCTCACAATAAAAGAATAAGTAGTTGACGCCAATAAACCTGTCACTGCAAAAGCAGTAGCAGTTGTTGTAGAGCCAATTAAAGTACCGTTTCTAAAGACATCATATCCGGCAACACCAATATTATCAGTAGCACCACTCCAAGATAAATTTGTACTTGTTTGCGTTGTTCCTGAAGCTGAAAGAGTTGGTGCTGTTGGCGCGATTGTATCAGAAGAGCCAGCAGTAATAGTGAAATTGGTATTGGATACATCAAAGAAGATATGATTGGTTCCTTTTACCATAATTCTATTGGTTGTGCCGGCCAGATTTGGAATTGTCACTGCTTGTGTTCCATCATTTGGTGTGGCGGCCAACAATGTAATCGGGTAGGTAAATCCTCCATCCGTAGAAAGTAAAATATCAACATTGGCGCAATTTACGCCGTTTGCGGTCGTTCCTGCTACATTCCAAGTTATGGTTTGCGCACTATTTCCCGCATAAGTCACAGCAGTATTTGGCGCGCTTACCGAAAAAGGACCAGCCGTACCGTTTACTGTCACGATCATATCGTCTGATCTGTTGCCGGAACCACCTACTCTATTATCACGAACGGTAAGTCTAAAATTCATAGTTCTTGCAACTGATGGCAATGCTTCTACTGCAATTTCAGTTCCTTGTGTTGTAGTTGCACCCGCTAAAACAGATTGAATTCTAGGAAAATAACGTACAGGTGATGTTGACGAATTATAGGATCTAAAAGTTGGTCCTGATGTTTTTGTTGCACTGGCAGCAGAACTAGCTCCAGTTTGTGTAGATAATGCATTATCAAATTGTTCCCAGTTATACGTTAACACATCGCCATTGGCATCTGTTCCAGAACCAGTTAACATAAAAGGAGTACTTCCAGGAATCGTATAATCCAAGCCAGCATTAGCAGTTGGAATTGCATTTCCTGTAGGCGTATTGGTTTGACAAGTTTTATTTTTAACATTGTTTGTCACTTGCTGAATACTTACCGCGTGAAAATAAGCATCTGAAATAGTTTGAACATCTTGGCTAGTTATACCAGCATAACCCATAATAGTTGAGCCAGAACCTGGTTCCATATTAACGCCTGTTCCTTCGTTACTCATAGAAAAGGTATGATTTGCCCCAAATTGATGACCAAGTTCATGAGCTACATAATCGATATCAAATGTATCTCCTGTAGGTATAGTACTAGAAGTAAATGCACTTCCTTTTGAACCATTTACACAAACACAACCAATACAACCAGCGTTACCGTTATTACCAGCTCTTACAAATAAATGACCTACATCATAGTTTGCTTCACCAATAACAAAGTTAATGTGCTTTGCAATTGACTATTGTAGCTTGTTGTATAAGGATCAGTCGATGCGTTAGTATAAATCACTAAATCGTTGTTTGCAATCAGTACCATTCTTACGGCAAAATCATTTTCAAAAACGCCATTAACACGGGTCATCGACGCATTAATTGCAGCCAATGCTTGCGCTTTAGTTCCTCCAAAATAGGCAGTATATTCTCCAGTACAAGATACTGCTAATCTAAATGTTCTAAGAGTAGCGTCATCGGCATTTCGAAGCATCACTTGAGGATTTGCCATCGCTGTTTCTGCAACAGAACACTCAAATGGAGATAACACTTTTTGTTTATCAGCTTTTCTATATACTGTGTAAGTAGTATAATCACTTGATATTGACTCAATAAAAACCGTACCTCTATCTACATTAATCATCATTGATTTGCAGCCCAAAGGCGACAAACTAAAATAAACTGTTTTCAGAGGATTATCAACACCAATTCCGACATAAGATTTGATTTCCGGATAACGCGCTGCCAATGCTGGGTCAAAAACTGAATTTTCAAAAACTTTAAAATTTTCTAACTGCCCATTTTCATTGGGTATAGAAAAAAATGTACTTGAATTATTCAAGCTTACAGATCTTTCTGGAGCATTTGCCAGTAAAGTTTTTGCTTGTTCTAAATTTAAAGTAAATAGATTTTTTTCTGGTAAAATCATCTTACTTTCCAGTGGAACCATATCAGATTTTTTAGTGGTCGCGTTCCAAGGAGAACCTTTTGTTTGGGAAAAAGCAACACTACTTATTATTAGCAGTGTAAGCAAAAGTAACTTGTGTTTCATAACTTAATTAATTTGGTTAAAATTAGATTCTAAGATTAGAACTATTTTTTTTATTTCAGTGAATTAAAAAAGAAAATGTTAATATTTTACTAAGAAATACTTAAAATTAATAAATAATAATTCGTTATTAAGGTAAACCTTTACATAAAACACAAAAGAATATTTATAACTTTTGTAGTTAGTAACAAAAGCGTTATTTTTAAAAAAAATTAAAAATGAACCTGAGTTATTGGGAACTTAAAAACTGGTTTTCAAATATTGATTATACCATTGTTGGAAGTGGAATTGTTGGATTGCATTGCGCCTTGGCTTTAAGGGAAAATTATCCTGAAAGTACAATTTTAATTCTCGAAAAAGGAATTTTACCAGAAGGTGCAAGTACAAAAAATGCAGGCTTTGCGTGTTTTGGAAGTATATCAGAAATTTTAGACGATTTAAAATCCCACAGTGAAGAAGAAGTAATCCAACTCATTCAAAAAAGATGGAACGGATTGCAAATACTTCGAAAAAACCTTGGCGACGCCGCCATCGATTTTAAACCTTATGGTGGCTATGAATTGTTTCTAAAGGAAGAGGAAAGTAGTTATAACGAATGTTTACAGAAAATTTCCTTTATAAATGAAATATTGAAACCCATTTTTAGAAATGATATTTTTACAAAAGAGATAGACCGATTTGATTTCAATGGCATTCAAGACTATTTAATTTTTAATCCTTACGAAGCGCAAATCGACACCGGAAAAATGATGCATGCTTTATTACAAAAAGCTGTAAATAATAATATTATGATTTTAAATCAAATTGAAGTAAAAACTTTCCACGATAAAAAAGACAGTGTAGAAATAAATTTAGGCGATTTTACTTTCCATTCAAAAAAACTTCTATTTGCTACAAATGGTTTTGCTGGACAACTAACAAAAAACCAGGTTAGACCCGCAAAAGCTCAAGTTTTGATTACTGAACCTATTTCAAATTTAGATATTAAAGGCACTTTTCATTTAGATAAAGGATATTATTATTTCAGAAACATTGATGATAGAATTTTAATTGGAGGAGGAAGAAATTTGGATTTTGATGGGGAAACCACCACACAATTGGGTCAAACTGATTTAATTCAAAATCGATTGGAAGAATTGTTAAAAGAAGTAATTTTACCAAATACTGAATTCAAAATCTCACACAGATGGAGTGGCATCATGGGAATGGGTTCGAGCAAAAAACCACTTGTTGAACAACTTTCAGATAATGTATATTGCGGAGTTCGACTTGGTGGAATGGGCGTTGCTATTGGCAGTATAGTGGGTAAAGAATTAGCCTATTTAGTTAATTAGAATATGATTAGAAACATTGTACGTTGGTTTAAAAAAATAATTTTATGGTTTTTTGGACTGTCCATTTTATCTGTAATTATTTTTAAATGGATTCCAATTCCTTTTACACCTTTGATGGTCGTGAGAATTATTGAATTCAAATTAGACAACCAAGAGGCAATTTACAGTCACGATTGGATTCCTCTCGAGGAAATATCGCCCAATCTTCAAAAAGCGGTCATCGCTAGTGAAGATGGGAATTTCCTAAAGCACAATGGCTTTGATTTCGAAGCCATGCAAAAAGCGTTCAAAAACAATCAAAAAGGTAAAAGAATTAAAGGTGGAAGTACGATTTCGCAACAAACTGCCAAAAACATATTTCTGTGGCAAGGTAGAAGTTATTTGAGAAAAGGATTAGAAGCCTATTTTACTGTTTTGATAGAATTAATTTGGGGTAAAGAACGGATTATGGAAGTGTATCTCAATAGTATTGAAATGGGAAATGGTGTTTATGGCGCAAAAGAAGCTGCAAGATATTGGTATAGAAAGGATGCAATTAATTTAACCAAACGAGAAGCAGCCGGAATTGCCGCCATTCTTCCTAATCCGAGAAAATATAAAGCTACAAATTCTAGCTCTTATATCGAAAGAAGAAAAGATAGAATCATCCGAACAATGAGACACGTGGGAAAAATAGAATATTAAAAAAAGGCGTTCAAATTATAAATTGAACGCCTTTTAAAATAAAATAACCAATGACCTAATAAAACAATGGTTTGTATTGCTGCCAATGTTTAAAAATCAAGATCGAATTAAATACCACAATTAATAAAGCAACCGAAAGTCCAGGAATATCTAAAAACAAATGGAATAGTAAAATATTAATAGAAATTGGAGCTAACAATATTAAGGCAAAAGCAATCCATTTTTTTAACAAAAGCAGGGCTCCAATAATAACTTCTAAAACACCCACAACAGGAAAAATATATCCTGTTGATCCAAGAGAGTTCATAAAATCGCCTGCTGGTGTATTTAAATCAGGAGCATCCATAGGAATAAAATGTAAAAACTTATTGGCACCAAAAACCACAAGTATAACTCCCAAAAAAATTCTAACAATTTTTGTAAACATTGAATTCATAATTTTTTTATTTTACAATTAGTAATAATGTAAAAATAAAATTAAATATTTATAAATAAAGCATTTTAAAGCTTAAAATTTTAAGCTAATTATAAACATTCTAACTTAAATACATAATTACATTTTATTTTCCTTCCATAAAAAATGCCCCAAATAGTGTCTAACTTTTTGGGGCATGTTCAAAAGAAGGAAACCTTTATAAGTAACCTAAAAAAAATTAATTCCCTACAACAATTGGGAAAGTTACAGCAACATCCGTTGATCCACCAGCATTAGCGATATTACCTGCTGAAACACCAGCTGCATTTTTATTTAATTCGTGTCTAAGAATAACACTGAAGTTTCCTGTTCCAGTACCTGTAGTAGTTAAAGTAAAGAGTAACCCTATTGGCTTGCCATTTACATCTGTGTCATTATATGTTACAGTTCCAAGACTGTTAGAAACCTGATAAAATACTTGATGCTCTGCACCTTCTTCTTCTACTTCAATTGTTATATCTTCTGCAGGTGTATCGGTTTCGTCTAAAAACGAAATAGTCCCTGTATACGTTGTATTTGGAGCCAAATTGCCAGATACAGGCGTAATCACTGGCGGATTTGGACCATCACCATCTAAATCTTTAGAAGTAAAAGTTACTGTCTGTCCGCCACTTGTTAAATTTACAATAACAGTTGTAATTAATTCCTCTTCATTAACAGGAGCATCGTCATTGTCACAAGAGGTAAATGTTGCCGCAGTAATCGCTAAAAAAAAGATTTTCGTTTTGTTTAAATAATTCATTGTTTTCATTTTTTAATAATTAATTTTTAATTGAATTTGAAAGTTTCTACCTATTTCATCGGCATAGAAACGTTGCCGGTTTAAATAATCTCTGTATTTGGTATCTAATAGGTTAAATACAGAAAAACCTAGTGTTGCCATAGAATTATTGGCGATTTTGAATTGAAAATCAGATGCAAAATGCAAAAGATGATACGCAGCTGGCGGCGAACTAATATCCACTTCTACAGGAGTTAACTCGCCATCTACAATAATATTTGTAATAAAATTGTTATTTGGGAATTGGGTTTGTCTAAAAACTATTTCGCTCTGCAGTTCGAGTGTTAGATTGTTCCAATCTTTTTTGTTGAACGAAATTCGGTTGTTGATGTTCAACGGAGGCATATCGATAATAAAATCGTCATTGGTTTTATCTTTTCCGTTTACATATGATAAAAGCAAACGATGTTGCCAATGTTCATTGATTTGCCATTCTGAATTCAAGTCAATTCCAGTCAACAAAGCATCGATTTGTTGGTATTCCCAAACTGGAAAAGCACCGCGAATTGTAGTTTCAAAGCCAACTGGTTTCAAAAACATATAATCTTCGATATAATTCAAAAACGGATTGATGTTTACCTTGAAATTCTTCCATTGTTTTTGCAAAGAAGTACTGATTTTATTCGACTTTTCTTGTTTCAAACGCAAATCGCCCAATTCAATCATACCACTCGAATGATGCAATCCATCACTAAAAAATTCAGAAGGATTTGGATTTCTAACCGCACGACTGATATTGAAATACCATTCATATTCGTTTCCGAAGGAATATTGCGTTCCAACACTTGCTGAAAAATTATGGAAAGTAAACATTGGTTTGGTTAACCATTGTGTACCAAAATCTCCTTCAATAAAATGGTTAAATTCTGGACTGTAATTTCGTTCGTTCCAACGTGATTTCAGATAATATTTGGTCGCTTCAATCGTTGAAAAATCATAACGAATTCCAGCTTCTACCGAAAAATCATCCGAAATATGATTGTCAACAATAGCATAAACTCCGGCATCAAACTTATTATAACTTGGAATTAACGGGCGAACTCCAGTAGCAGGATTGGCAAAATTGTTTTGAAACGAACCCATAAACCCCGATTTAAAATCCCACGTGTCAATGCTCAATTTATAATCGGCATTAAAAGTATGTGTCATCAAGTTTAAGTCCAAAGCTGCTCTAGAATCTGAAACACCGGTTCGCAAATCAAATTCTTTTCGATTATTGAATTGAAAAGCATATTGTAAACCAATAGATTCGCCATCTTTGATGTAAAAATTGTAATTCAGCTTCGCCAAATGATGTTGCACTTGTTGCTTCGGATTTTTAATCGAATAAGTGAAATCTCTGACAGTCGAAGGTATTTGATTATCAATTGAATTCTCCAAATCGGTAACATTCCCAATATGTGAAGCACTCAAAATTCCGATGGTTGCATTGTACAAACTGTAGTAAGCAGAAAAATCGAATTTTTTACCAATATATTTCACATCGCCAGAAAAATTGGCTTCACGGTTTCCAGTATTGGACAAAATATAATCGGGTGATTCTCTGTCGCCAAAATATTTGAAACTTCCTTGAGCATTCCAACTCCAGTCGCAAAAATTTCCTTTGTGTAAACTAGAAGAAATAGTTCCGCCACGACCATTGGATTCCATTGTCATAATGGTTTTTCCAAAAAGTGTGTCTTTTTTGGTGCTGAAAGGTTCAATAATTACAATTCCACCAATGGCATCGCCACCATATTGCAAACCAGATGCGCCTTTTAAAACCGTTATTTTTCCGGCAGCATTTATATCAAAATTTGGTGCATGTTCGGTTCCCCATTGTTGGTCTTCAAGTTTCACATTGTTGTTGTAAATGCCAACTCGGCTGCTATGCAAACCATTAATTACGGGTTTAACAATCGTGCTTCCGCTTTTCAATATTGAAACTCCTGAGACTTCTTTGAGTGCATTTCCTAGCGATTGACTACTGAATTTTTCAATGGTTTTCTCTTTGATTTTTTGTTCCGAAACCGAGTGATTGAAATAATTATTTTTATGTTTTACAACAATTTCTTCCAATTGTTCACTTTTTTGTTTCATCTTAAAATTAATCTCAAGATTGCCATTAACTTCAATAATCGTATCAATAGGTTTGTAGCCAACATAAGTGATTAACACTTTTGTCGAACCATTTGGAACATTTCGAATAATGAATGAACCATCTTTTTTACTATTAGTCGATTTTGATGAAATGTGAATATGGCTTTTTTCCAATGCCAAATCGTTTTTATCAACTATTTTTCCGCTTATTGTATTTTGGCTAAAAATTGTACCAAAACACAACAAGCAAAAAAACATACTGAATTTTTGCATTTTGTTGTTTTCTAATTCGTTAACACTAAGTTAGGTCAAGAAAATTTAAACAATTGGCGGTCCGCGAAGAGAAAAACTACTTCCTGAGTAGAAAGGGATAAAATCACTATTGTGATAAGTAGAGGTTTTGAAATAAACAGAATAGCTTTCAAGGGTAAAGTCTGCAAATTTTGTTTCAGTATAATTACTAAAAGCATATTCGCAAACATGACATTTTTCCCAATAATGACTATGATTTAAAGTAGCTTTATCAGAATATTTATGAAAACAACTTTCGCCAGATAATTGTTTTGCTAAATGCTCAATAGAATGCAACGATTGGAAAAGCATTGAGAACAATACCGCCAATCCAAAAAAGAAATTAATCGTTTTAAATCTATTAATCATTAATGCAAAGGTAGCCATATTAAAAAAGAAACCCGTTTGATTTTAACAATTTTTTAGAATTGCAAAATCAAACGGAAACCCTATTTATAAATTCCGCGTAGTCGAAAATAGACTATACTAATTTATTGTCGACCAAATACTCCGCAATTTGAACGGTATTGGTTGCAGCACCTTTTCTCAAATTATCAGCAACAATCCACATATTAAGTGAGTTTGGCTGACTTTCATCACGCCGAATTCTACCCACAAAAACATCGTCTTTTCCTTGTGCGTATAACGGCATTGGATAGGTATAGGTATCATTGTTATCTTGAACTACAACACCATCAGTATGGTGTAAAATGTTGCGAACTTCATTGACATCAAAATCATTTTCAAACTCTACATTCACCGCTTCACTGTGGCCACCAACAACTGGAATTCTAATGGCAGTTGCAGTAACAGCAATAGATGCATCACCTATTATTTTTTGGGTTTCGCGAACGAGTTTCATTTCCTCTTTGGTATATCCATTTTCTTCAAAACTATCACACTGTGGAATAGCATTTCGATGAATTTGGTATTTGTAAGCCATTTCGCCTTGAACTCCAGCGTATTCGTTTTCTAGTTGTTGCACTGCTTTAACTCCTGTTCCAGTAATCGATTGATAGGTTGAAACGATAACACGTTTGATATTATATTGTTTGTGTAACGGTGCTAAAACCATGACCATTTGAATAGTAGAACAGTTTGGATTAGCAATGATTTTATCGTCCTTTGTTAATTCTGACGCATTAATTTCTGGTACAATTAGTTTTTTTGTCGGATCCATTCGCCAAGCCGATGAGTTATCAATAACGGTTGTTCCTGCAGCTGCAAATTTTGGAGCCCAATCTAAAGAAGTTTGACCTCCAGCCGAAAACAAAGCAATATCAGCTTTCATATCGACAGCGGTTTGTAATCCTACAACTTTGTAATTTTTACCTTTGAACTCAATCTCTTTACCAACAGATTTTTCAGAAGCAACAGGAATTAATTCCGTTACAGGAAAATTTCTTTCTGCTAAAACTTGAAGCATTACTTCACCAACCATTCCGGTTGCACCAACAACAGCAACTTTCATATTATTATGTTTATAGATTTATATTTAAAGAAGCACAAAAATAAATAGAAAAAGAACATAAAACAGAGAAAAAAGCTATTACATAAAAATACCATCATGATAACGCTATTAAATAGAAAAACCGCCTCAATTAAGAAACGGTTTAGTTAAGAATAAATAATGCAGCGGTATTATTTTTTTAATAAATCTCTAATTTGTGTCAATAATTCTTCTTGTGATGGTCCAGCAGGAGCAGCAGGAGCAGCAGGCTCTTCTTTTTTCTTCATGCTATTGATTGCCTTTACCATGATAAAAATAACGAAAGCAATAACAAGGAAACTAATTACTGCTGCTAAGAATTTTCCATAAAGAATTCCACCCTCTGTTTTTAATTCGGCTAAGTTTTCAACTTGAGCTGCTTTCAAAGCAGGATTTAATAATGCTGGTGTAATTACATCAGACACTAATGAATTTACAATGGCGCCAAAAGCAGCTCCAATAATTACTCCCACGGCTAAATCCATGGCGTTCCCTTTTGAAATAAAGTCTTTAAATTCTGAAATCATTCCCATATTTTTTTGTTTTATTGGTTAATAAGGAATCTAAAATAATTATTATCTTACTATTTTATTAAAAAATATAATTATTCTCTATAAAAAACTCTTTTCACGCGCTGCGAAATACTAGTTAAAATTTCATAAGGAATGGTATTCAATTGTTTTGCCATAAAACTGACTGTTGGATTTTCCCCAAAAATAAGTACGGCATTTCCTTCTTTACAATCAATATCGGTAACATCCACCATTAACATATCCATACAAATACTTCCAATAATTTTTGCTTGCTTATTTTCAATTACAACATAACCAACGCCTTGACCCCAACTTCTTCGAATACCATCGGCATAGCCTATTGGAATGGTGGCCACTTTTGTTTCTCTTTCGGCAATAAATCGCCGTCCATAACCTACACTTTCTCCTGCACTAATTGTTCTTATTTGCGAAATAATTGATTTTAAAGTACCAACTGTTTCTAGTTCTTTCTGTTCGTCACTATCATTTGAAATTCCATATAAACCAATGCCTAAACGAACCATGTCATACTGTGCTTCGGGGTAATTTGTAATTCCTGATGTATTTAAAATATGCCGTATTGAATTGTAATTCAACTCTTTCTGCAATTGAGATGAAAGCTTGTCAAACAATGCAATTTGCGATTTTGAAAAGGCATCGTGCTTCATATCGTCGCTTGTTGCCATGTGCGATAAGATACTTTTGACTTGGACACTTTCGTTTCCTTTTAATATCTGAGATAATTCTTGAATATTTCCCTCCTCAAACCCCAGACGATGCATTCCCGTATCAATTTTGATATGAATAGGGAAATGTTTTAACTTCTTTTGTTCTGCAATTTTCAAGAAGGCTTTTAATCCTTTTATCGAATATATTTCAGGCTCCAAATGATGTTGAATAATAGCAGAAAAACTTGTCGTTTCGGGATTGAGAACCATTATCGGAACTGAAATTCCTGCTGTTTTTAACGAAATTCCCTCATCGGCAAATGCCACACCAAGATAATCTACTTTATGATGTTCGAGCAGTTTTGCAATTTCAAAACCACCATTTCCGTAACCAAATGCTTTCACCATAACCATCATTTTGGTGTTTGGCGCCAATTTCGACTTAAAGAAATTGTAATTATGACTAATAGCGTTCAAGTTAATTTCTAAAACAGTTTCATGTGTTTTTTCTTCTAAAAGAGAGACGATTTTCTCAAAATGAAAATCTCTTGCACCTTTAATTAAAATGGTTTCGTTTCCGAAATTCAAATTATCGAAGGCATCGGTAAATTCAGATACGTTCTTGAAAGTACTACAATTAATAAATTTATTTTTATACTGAGAAATAGTTTCCCCAATGCCAATGACTCTATTAATTTTATTGGAAATAATTAATTGTGAAACTTGCGAATACAATTCCTCATTATTCAAACCACTTTGAAAAATATCAGATAGAATAATGGTTTTTTTCTTGTGTTGCTTTTGATTTTCCAAAAAATCCAAAGCAATTTTTAACGACTGAAAATCAGAACTATAACTATCATCAATCAGGGTACAATTAGTACTTCCATTCTTAACTTTTAATCGCATTTCTACAGGATACAATTGCGAAATTCTAGTTTGTATCACTTTTGAATTGTAACCTAAATAAAGCATGACCATCATGCAATGAATAGCATTTTCAATCGATGCTTGATCCTGAAAAGGAATAGTTAAAGGAAAAGTATCTTCTTTATAAGTGACTTGCAACTCCGTTAGGTCATCTGTTTTCTTTGTTGTGATAAAAACAGCAGCAGTTTTATCGACAGAACTCCAAGTAAACGTTTTTATTTTTGGGTTAACAAACGCTAAAATCGTTTTATTTTTGTTTAAAATCAATACAGTAACCGATGTGAACAGTTTCAGTTTTTCTTTAATTTTTTCAGCAACACTCGGAAATCCTTCGTCATGAGCTGAACCAATATTACATAAAATCCCAATATTGGGTTGAATAATTTTTTGAAGCTTTTCCATTTCATTCATCATAGAAATTCCCGCTTCAAAAATTCCGAAATTATGCTTTTCGTTGATAGCCAAAATTGAAAGTGGAACACCAACTTGAGAGTTATAACTTTTCGGACTTCGGATAACGTTGTAATCGGGGCTTAAAAGGAAGTTTAACCATTCTTTTACAATAGTTTTCCCGTTGCTACCTGTAATTCCAATGATGGGAAAATCAAACAAACTTCTATAATAGCTAGCAAATTTTTGTAGTGCTTCGAGTGTATTTTCGACAAGTAAAAAATTAGCTCTGCCCTCAACGCTCTTTGGAATATGAGTTACCACAAAATGCTTAACACCTTTATCAATTAGTTCTTCTATGTAGGAATGACCATCATGATTGGGTCCAGAAAGCGCGAAAAACAAAGTGTTGTCATCGTTTTGTAACGACCGACTATCAATTGAAATGCTATCAATTATGGCCACATCGTTTTTCCCCATCCAAGTGGCTTTGATTATGGAAGCTATATTTCTAATAGTTTGTGTCAAGCGGTTTTGAATTATTACTGCGTTAGTTCGCTTCGTGGATCTTCTTTAGACAAATGCTCTGCATCTTTTACTTCTAAGTTTTCGCGCATGGCTTTGAAATAGGCTGCACGACTAAGTGGTTCATATTCTTCAGTTTCGCCTAGTAAAACCAGTTTGTCACTATCTGTTTTTCTAAAACTATAATGCGCTAAATTGCCTGTTCGAGTACAAACGGCATGAACTTTAGTAACATATTCAGCAGTAGCCATCAAAGCAGGCATTGGTCCAAAAGGATTCCCTTTAAAATCCATATCCAAACCGGCTACGATTACTCGAATGCCAGAATTAGCCAAATCATTACAAACCGAAATAATTTCGTCGTCAAAAAACTGAGCTTCATCAATCCCAACCACATCACAACCTTGTGCTAAAATTCGAATATTAGCAGCCGCAGGAACAGGTGAAGAACGAATTTCGTTTGAGTCGTGTGAAACCACCATTTCATCATGATACCGCGTATCAATAGTTGGCTTGAAAATTTCCACCTTTTGTTTGGCAAATTTTGCTCGTTTCAATCGGCGAATGAGTTCTTCGGTTTTTCCAGAAAACATGGAGCCACAGATTACTTCAATCCAACCAAATTGTTCTTTATGATTTACTGTATTTTCTAGAAACATTTTGTAACTTTCTTGCGCTAAAGAGGATTAGTTTTTATTACTTTGTGTCGACAACAAACCGATATAAAAAAATTGTTTTTACATCGTTTCAAATGTAGAAAATTTTTAATTAAGGTAACTTCATCCAAGGAGTAAATAAAAAGGATAGAAAAAAATTTAGTAAATAATTTTAGCGGATTTCAAATAATTTTAAACACATGAAAAAAAGATTAGAATCTGAATTAATCAGTATTGCACACCGAATTTTAAAATTAAAAAACAAATCGGAAGTGGACCAATTGTATAAGGAAACTCAAAAATTATACGAAACGCTGACGGTTTTAAAATTCTATCAAGACAATTTTGAATTGGTAAAAGATGATGTTTCTGCTAATGATTTAGAAGAAAAATTAGAAAATCCTATTGAAAACGCAATTCCTGTCAATAACATTCCCGAAATCGAAAAAGAAACTACAATAGAAGAAACTTCGATTTCAGAAGAATTGGAAAATATGCCCGAAGCTATTTTAACTGAAGAACCACTTGAGGAGGAAATTGCTGTTGCAACTGAAAATAAGGCCGAAGTTGTTCAAGAAGAGCCAATTTTCAGACCTATCTTTGAATTGGAAGTTGAGCAACCAGAAGAAAAAGTGAGCGATAGCGAAATAGAAGCACAGATTGAGCCAGCAGAAATAGCGTCTGAGATAAAACCAGAAACAAAACAAGTAGCATTAGAAGATTTATTGGGAGAAAATTATGTTGATCCTATTTTTGTTAAACCCAATGAGGTATCATTATTTTCTTCCGACACAAAATCTACTGAAGAAATCGAACCAACGCATCGAGAACCAAAACTAATCAATTTGAATTCCTCGTTGTCGAAATCAATCGAAATAGGATTAAACGATAGAATAGCCTTTGTAAATCATTTATTTGGCGAAAGTAACGAGGATTTTAATCGCGTAATTTCTCAACTAAACACATTTGACACGCTCGAAGAAGCTAAAAATTTCATCAACGAAATGGTTATTCCAGACTATAATTATTGGGTTGGAAAAGAAGAATATTTAGAACGTTTTATGGAAATTGTGGAGAAAAAATTCAAATAGATACTGAAATTCTGAAATCAATTCAGCACAAGTAAAATCAGCATAAATGTCCAAACTGTATATAGTTCCTACGCCGATTGGTAATCTCGATGATATGACTTTCAGAGCTATAAAAGTTTTGAAAGAAGCCGATTTGATTTTGGCAGAAGACACACGAACTAGCGGAAAATTACTCAAACACTTCGAAATTTCCACTCACATGCATAGTCATCACATGCATAACGAACACAAAACGGTGGAGAATTTAATCAAACGATTGCAAGCTGGAGAAACCATTGCGTTAATTAGTGATGCTGGAACGCCAGCCATTTCTGACCCTGGATTTTTATTAACGCGCGCTTGTGTTGAAAATAATATAGAAGTCGATTGTTTGCCTGGCGCAACAGCTTTTGTTCCAGCGTTAGTCAATAGTGGTTTGCCCAACGACCGTTTTATTTTTGAAGGTTTTTTGCCCGAGAAAAAAGGAAGACAGACCCGATTTTTGGCTCTTGCCGAAGAAACCCGAACCATGATTTTCTATGTTTCGCCACATAAATTAGTAAAAACCTTAGCCGAATTTATTCAATATTTTGGTGCCGAAAGACCAGTTTCTGTTTCACGAGAATTGTCAAAACTACACGAAGAAACCATTCGCGGAACTGCGGAAGATGTTTTAAAACACTTTGAAGCTAAATCTCCGAAAGGGGAAATTGTTGTGGTTGTTGGTGGGAAAACAACAACTAAAGAAACTAAAAAACAATCAGAATAATAATTATCTAATGAACCTACTCCTTTTTAGAAAAATTAAAACAAACATTGAAAAATATAGATGAAAAAAACAAGCAAAACATCTGTAGTTTTATAAAGTTAGGATAGAATTTAATTTCATGGCGAAGTTTTAACTTTAAAAGGATAAAAATTATTTTGCTTTCCGCATTAATTATTAAATTAACCCGTTGGGTGTAATTATTTGAAGTAAAATAAATTGATTAGATATTGGTCAAGATACTGAAATGCAGTATCTTGAAGTCGCAAAACAACCAATATCTATGTCAAATATAGTAAAAAAATATTTAAGAGTTTTAGAAGTTATAAGTTCTTTGAATTGTGAATTAGAATTTAAATCAGGTGTTGGTAGAAAAGAAAAAATGTCTGATTTAGAAGTAGT